>JAPLAT010000109.1 GCA_026393175.1 Pseudonocardiales bacterium | reverse complement strand
GCGGTGGTCACCGCCGGTCCGGACGAGCTCTGGCCGACGATCACGAGGATCTGAGGTGGACCTCACCTATTCCCCCGCGCAGACGTCCTTCCGGGCGCAGGCCCGCGACTGGCTGGCGACCCACGTGCCGGCGGAGCCGCTGCCGCCGCCCTATACCGCGGAGGGGGTGGCCGCGCACCGGGGGTGGGAGCGGCAGCTGCACGACGCCGGATACGCGGCGCTGCACTGGCCGCGCGAGCACGGCGGCGGCGGCGCGGGGCTGATCGAGCAGGCCCTGTTCGGGGAGGAGTATGTGCGCTCGGGCGCTCCGGTGCGCCTGAACCGGCTGGCGCTGGGCATGGCCGGACCCACCGTGATGGCCCTCGGCACGCCCGAGCAGCAGCAGCGCTGGCTGCCCGGGATGCTCAGCTGCGAGCAGCTGTGGTGTCAGGGCTTCTCCGAGCCCGACGCCGGCAGCGACCTGGCCGCGGTGCGCACCCGCGGCGAGCTCGACGGCGACCAGCTGGTGATCACCGGGCAGAAGGTGTGGACCTCGCTCTCGGCGTTCGCGCAGTGGATGTTCGCGCTGGTCCGCACGGATCCGGCGCAGCAACGGCACCGGGGCCTGACCTTCGTGATGATCGCGATGGACTCCCCCGGCGTCGAGCTGCGGCCGATCCGCCAGCTGCACGGCGAGCCGGGCTTCTCCGAGGTGTTCCTCACCGGGGTCCGGGTGCCGCTGACCGACGTCGTCGGCGGGATCGGGGACGGCTGGGCGGTGGCCATGGCCACGCTGGGCTTCGAGCGCGGCGGGCTCGGCGACCATGCCCGCTTCGCCCGCGACGTCGACGACCTGGTGGAGCTGGCGCACCGGGCCGGGGTGGCCGACGACCCCGTGGTGCGCGACGAGGTCGCCGCCCGGTTCGTCGAGGTGCAGCAGTTCCGCCGGCACATCGAGCTCGTGACCAGCCGGCTGGCGGCCGGCGTGCCCACCGACGCCCAGGCGAGCATCACGAAGCTGTACTGGTCGGAGATGGAGGCCCGGATCTTCGAGACGGCGCTGCGCATCCTCGGCCCGCTCGCCGAGCTGACGCCGCAGGCGTCGCTGAACCTGGCCGCGCCGGGGCTGCACCGCCGCTACTGGCACGCGCGGGCGTCCCGGATCTTCGCCGGGACCAGCGAGGTGCAGCGCAACATCATCGCCGAGCGCGTGCTCGGCCTGCCGAGGGAGCCCCGGTGGACCTCGACCTGACCCCGGACCAGCGTTCGCTCGCCGAGGGGGCGCGCTCCTTCCTGTCCGCGCAGTGCCCGCCGTCGCGGGTCCGCGCCGCCTGGGACGACGGCGCCGGGCTCGACCGCGGGCTGTGGGCGCAGCTGGCCGAGGTCGGTTTCCTCGGCGCCGCCGTGCCCGAGCGGTTCGGCGGCCTCGGCCTCGGCGACCTGGAGGTGGCGGTGTTGCTGGAGGAGGCCGGACGGGCCGCCCTCCCGCTGCCACTGGCCGAGACCGCGCTGGCCGCGCTGACGCTGGACGACCGCGGCTCCGACGCCCAGCGCGAGCGCTGGCTGCCCGCCATCGCGTCGGGTGCGGCGGTGGCCACCGTGGCGCTGCCCGGCCGGCCGTTGGTGGCCTGCGGCGCCGACGCCGACCTGCTGATCCTGGCGGCACCCGACGGCCTGCACGCCGTGGAGCGCGGATGCTGGACCAGCGTCGCGCAGCCCGCGTTCGACCGCTCCCGGCGGCTGGCGACCGTGGCGGCCGACCCCGGGCCGGACACACTGCTGCCCGGTACCGGTCCGGTCCGGCGACTGCTCGACCGGGCGGCCGTGGCGAACGCGGCGCTGCTGCTCGGCGTCGCGTCCCACCTGGTCGACGTCACGGTCGGATACGTCGGGCAGCGCCACCAGTTCGGCCGCCCGGTGGGGTCCTTCCAGGCCGTCAAGCACCGCCTGGCCGACGCGCACGTGGCCGTGCAGATGGCCCGACCGGCCGTCCGGGTCGCCGCCCACCTGCTCGCCACCGACGACCCGGAGGCCACCGCGGCAGCCGCGGTCGCCGCGGTGGCCGCCTCGGATGCCGGGCGGGCGGCCAACGAGCACGCCCTGCAGTGCCACGGCGGCATCGGCTTCACCTGGGAGCACGACCTGCACCTGTGGCTCAAGCGCGGCAAGGCGCTCGAGCTGGCCTGCGGGACGCCGGCCGCGCACCGGGCCCGACTCGCCACGACCCTGTTCGACCGCCCCACCACCGACCACCACG
>JAPLAT010000266.1 GCA_026393175.1 Pseudonocardiales bacterium | reverse complement strand
CGCGGCGGCTGCCGCGCAGCACCAGCCCCGTGGCGGCGTTGTCGGCGACGGTCCCGCGGCGCAGCACCGGGCGCTGCAGGACCGCGGCGACGGCCGGGCGCAGGGCGCGACGGTCGGCGGGCCTGCCGTCGAGGAGGACCTCCCCGGTGCGCCGGCCGGGCCCGAGGCCCGCGAGCGCGCGGAGCAGCGTGGACTTGCCCGCGCCGTTGGGGCCGAGCACGGCGAGGGTGGCGCCGGCGGGCACGTCGAGGTGCGGCACGTGGACGAGCGCGCGCCGCCCGGCGGTGACGCTCAGGTCGCGGCAGCCGATGCTCACCCGACGCGCACCGGGCGGGTCTGGGCCAGGGTCAGCGCGAGGTTGACCGCGAACGCGATGAGCAGCAGGAGCAGCCCGAACGCGATCGCCAGCGCGAACTCGCCGCGGCTGGTGGCGAGCACCGCGGCGGTGGTGAGGACGCGGGTCTGGCCGGCGATGTTGCCGCCCACCATCTGCGCCGCGCCGACCTCGCTGACGACCGCGCCGAACGCCGCCATCGCCGCGGCCAGCAGCGGCAGCCGGGCCTCGACCAGCAGCGCTCCGTACGCCCGGGCCCTGGTCGCGCCCAGGCCCTGCATCTGCACGAGGAGGTCCGGGTCCACCTGCTGCAGCGCCGCGGCCACGAGCGCGACGGCGATCGGGGTCGCGATCGCGGCCTGCGCGATCACCATCGCGGTCGGGGTGTAGAGCAGCCCGGCGGCACCGAGCGGGCCCGAGCGCCACAACAGGACCGTGACGAACAGCCCCACGACCACCGGCGGCATGCCCATCCCGGTGTTCGCCACGGCCAGCACCACGCGCCGCCCGGGGAAGCGGCCGAGCGCGACGGCCGCGCCCAGCGGCACCCCCACCAGCAGCGCGAGCGCGGTGGCCGTGGCCGACACCCGCAGCGTCAGCGCCGTGATCGCCCAGGTGTCCTCGTCGCCGGTGAGCAGCAGCCGCACGGCCTCGGCCAGGCCCTCGAGCAGGACGTCCACGCCGCTCAGCCCACCGGGCGGGGGGCGTCGGGCACGAACAGCGGCTGCCCGAACGCGGCCACGCCGAACGCCCCGATCCGCTCCTGCGCCGCCGGCGCAGTGATCCAGTCGGCGAAGGCCGCGGCCCCGTCGGGGCGCACCCGCTCGCCGGCCGCCGTCGTCATCTCGATCACGTGGTAGTCGTTGCGCAGCCCCGGGTCGCCCTCGCCGAGCAGCGCGAGCCCGCCCGGGGCGGCGAGGAAGGTGGCGCGGTCGGCGAGCGTGTAGCCGCCGAGCTCGGCCGCGACGCGCAGCGTGGCCCCCATCCCCTGGCCGGTCTGCCGGTACCACCGCCCGCCCGGGGTGGTCCCGGCCCGCTCCCACAGCGCCCGCTCCCGGGCCTCGGTGCCGGAGCCGTCGCCGCGGGAGACGAACACCGCGCCGGCCGCGGCCACCGCGGCGAGCGCCTCCGCGGCCGGGAGCCCGCGGACCCCGGCGGGGTCCGCCGCCGGGCCGAGCAGCACGAAGTCGTTGTGCATCACCGGCAGCCGCCGCCCGGTCGCGCCCCCGGCGACCAGCTCCTCCTCCGCGGCCGGGGAGTGCACGAGCAGCACGTCCGCCTCGCCGCGACGGCCCAGCTCCAGCGCCTGCCCGCTGCCGACGGCGACCGTCCGCACCTGCCACCCGGTGTCCGCGGTGAACGCCGGCAGCAGCACGTCGAGCAGGCCGGAGTCCAGCGTGCTGGTGGTCGTGGCGAGCACCAGCACGCGCTCCCCCGACGCGCCCGGCCCGGCACACGCGGCGAGCACCAGGAGCAGCACGGCGACGGCGCCCGCCCCGGCCCGACGCGCTGCACCGATCTGACATCCCACAGATCGGAGCATAAGCTCCGGCCCCGTGACGCGGTACCTGGAGCTCTGCCGCGACGTGGCCCGCCGCGTCGCCGACGGCGACCTCGCCCCCGGCGACGTCCTGCCCGGCGTCCGCGACCTCGCGCTGACCCACGCCACCACCGCCAGCACCGTGAGCCGCGCCCAGCGCAGGCTCGCCGCCGCCGGGGTGCTGGTGCTCGCGGAGCGCCGGCGCGCGCGGGTCGCCGGGGACGGGGCGGTGGCGGCCCGGCGGTTCCTGCACGCCGAGCGGGTGCTGCGGCTCGCCGGCAGCGACGACCCCGCGCTCGACGTGCTGGTGCGCCGCCTCGACGGCGGGATCGCGCTCGTCCCGGCCGCGGGCAGCTCCGCGGGCCTGCGCGCGGTCGTGGCGGGCCACGCCGACGGGGCGGCGATCCACCTCCTGCACCGCGACGGCACCTACAACGCGCCGTTCGCCCGCGGGCTGCTGCGCGGGATGCGCCCGCACCTGCTGCACCTGTGGCGCCGCGAGCAGGGGCTGATCGTGCCGCGGGGCAACCCCGACGGGCTCGCCACGGCCGCCGACCTGGCCGGCGTGCGCGTCGCCCGGCGCCACCACGGCACCGGCACGCGGGTGCTGCTCGACCGGCTGCTGCGGGCCGCCGGGCGCGACCCCGACGCCGTGCGCGGGCCGGAGGTCGGCTCGCACCTGGAGGTGGCGCTCGCCGTCGCCACCGGGGTCGTCGACGCCGGGCTGGGCGTGCGGGCGGCCGCCCGCGAGCTGGACCTCGACTTCGTGCCCCTGGTCACCGAGGACTACGACGTCGTGCTGCCCGGCGCCGCCGTGGACGCCGCCGCACCGCTGGTGGCCGAGCTGCACTCCCCGGCCACCCGCGCCGCCGTGGCCGCGCTCGGCGGCTACGACACCGCCGCGGCGGGCACGCTCACCGACCTGGACGGCGGGGACGCGGACCGGGCGGGCGTCAGCCCGGCTTCTCCACCACCACGTTCGTCGACTTGATCACCGCGACGGCGAGCACGCCCGGTTCGAGCCCGAGCTCCTCCACGGCCTCGCTGCTGATCAGGGACACGACGCGGTGCGGCCCGCACTGCATCTCCACCTGCGCCATCACCTTGTCGACGACGACGGAGGTGACCAGGCCGACCAGGCGGTTGCGCGCGGAGCGCTGCATCGAGGAGGGGTCCGGGGCGGCGTGCGCCCGGTGGCGCGCGAACGCGGCCAGCGCGACCCCGTCGATGACCTGGCGCTTCGACTCGTCGCGGGAGACCGGGAGGACGCCGGAGTCGACCCAGCGCCGGACGGTGTCGTCGCTGACCCCCAGCAGCCCGGCCACCTGCGAGATCCGGTAGTACGCCACCGCCGGAACCTACCGCGTGACGGCCGTAGGGTGGCGGGGTGGTGGGAACGACGGCGGGAGTGGTCCTGGTCGGGGGGCGCTCCTCGCGGATGGGCCGGCCCAAGGCGTGGCTCGAGTGGCACGGCTCGACGCTGCTGGCGCGCGCGGCCGGGCTGCTCGCCCGCACCCTCGACGGGCCGGTGGTCGTCGTCGCCGCCCCGGGCCAGGAGCTGCCCCTCCTGCCGGCCGGTGTGGAGGTCGTCACCGACCCGGTCGAGGGCGTCGGCCCGATGCAGGGCGTCGCCACCGGGCTGCACGCGATCGGCGACCGCGCCGACGCCGCGTTCGTCGCCTCCACGGACATGCCGTTCCTGCACCCCGCCTTCGTGCGGCGGGTGTCGGCCGCGCGGGGCGACGCCGACGTCGCCCTGCCGTTCGCGCGGGGCTTCCGCCAGCCGCTCGCCGCCGCCTACCGCACCGGGCTGGCCGGCCTCGTCACCGATCTCATCGCGCAGGGGCGCTCGCGCCCCGGGATGCTCTACGAGCACTGCGCGGTCCTCCGGCTCACCGACGCCGACCTGCTCGCCGACCCCGCGGTCGCCCGCCTGGACCCCGACCTCGACTCGGTGCTCAACGTCAACACCCCCGAGGACTACGCCGCCGCCCGCGCCCGCCCGGCCGCGACGGTCACCGTGCAGTGCTACGGCGCGCTCGCCGGCGCCGGGCGGCGCGGGCCGCGGGAGGTCCCGGCCGCGACGCTCGCCGCCGCGGCCGCCGCCGTCGGGCTGGCGCTCGACCGCCACGTCGTGGCCGCCCTCGACGGCGACCGGATCACCCGCGACCCGGAGCTCCCCCTCGTCGCGGGCGACACGGTCGCCTTCCTCTCGGCCGACGCGGGCGGGTAG
>JAPLAT010000358.1 GCA_026393175.1 Pseudonocardiales bacterium | reverse complement strand
AGGATGGACAGCTCCGCCGCCGGGTTGACGCGCAGCGCGTCCAGGGCGAACCGGGCGACCGAGGCGATGAGCGTGGCATCGATCTCGACCCCGGACTCGTTGCTGACCTCTATGGACACCTACACCAGGGTAGTCGGGGTGAAGAGCACGACGAACTGGGCCGGTAACGTCACATTCTACGCCCGCGCGGTGCACCGGCCGCGCTCGGTCGAGCAGGTCCAGGAGCTGGTCGCGGGCGCCGAGCGCGTCCGCGTGCTGGGCAGCGGGCACTCCTTCTCCCCCGTCGCCGACACCACCGGTGACCTCCTGGTCCTCGACGACCTGCCCGGCGCGCCGGAGGTCGGCGGCGACCGGGTCCGGCTGCCCGCCGGGCTGAGGTTCGCCGACCTGACGCCGGTGCTGCACGCGGCCGGGCGGGCCCTGCCCTCCCTCGGGTCGCTGCCGCACATCACCGTGGCCGGGGCGTGCGCGACCGGCACCCACGGCTCCGGCGACGGCAACGGTGCGCTCGCTACGCGGGTGACGGCGGTCGACCTCGTGCGCGCGGACGGCGCGCTCGCCACGCTGCGCCGCGGCGACGACGGGTTCGCCGGCTCCGTGGTGGGCCTCGGCGCCGCCGGGGTCGTCGTGGCGCTGGAGCTGGCGACCGTGCCGGCGTTCACGGTGCGGCAGTGGGTCGTCGAGGACGTGCCGCTGGACGTGCCCGTGACCGGCCTGCTCGGCGCAGGGCACAGCGTCAGCGCCTTCACCCGCACCTGGGAGCGCTTCGACCAGGTGTGGGTCAAGTCGACGGCCGCGGACCCGCCGGACCTGCCCGGGCGCCCGGCGACCGGACAGCGGCACATGACCGCGGGCGAGCCGCCCGGGAACTGCACCGCCCAGCTCGGCGAGCCCGGCCCGTGGCACGAGCGGCTGCCGCACTTCCGGGCCGGGTTCCGTCCCAGCAGCGGCGCGGAGCTCCAGTCGGAGTACTTCGTCGACCGCGCCGACGCCGGGGCCGCCGTCGCCGCGGTGGCCGCACTGTCCGCCGCCGTCGCGCCGGTGCTGCTGGTGTCCGAGGTGCGCAGCGTCGCCGCCGACGACCTGTGGCTCTCCGGCGCGTACGGGCGCGACACCGTGGCGCTGCACTTCACCTGGCGGCCCGACGCCGCGGCCGTCCTGCCCGTCGTCGCCGCGGTGGAGGCGGCGCTGGAGCCGTTCGCCGCCCGCCCGCACTGGGGCAAGGTCTTCACCACCCCGCCGGCCCGGCTGCCCGACCTGTTCCCTCGCCTGGCCGACGCCGTCGCCCTGTTCGCCGAGCACGACCCGGCGGGGCGGTTCCGCAACGGGATGCTGGACGACGTGCTCCCCCGCATCGCAGCGGGGTGACACCGCTCCGATCCGGCCGCAGCGGTGCCACCCCGCTGCAATGCCGGTCGGCGCCTCAGCAGGTCGCGTCCGCCGCGGGGAGCTGCAGGTCCACGAGGTAGCGGGTGGTCAGCTCGTCGGCGCAGGCGTTCGCGCCCTGCAGGACGACGGTGTGGCTGTCGTTGTCCACGCTCAGCAGCCGGGCCGCCATCTGCCCCGCCAGGGAGACGCCGTCCTCGTAGGGGGTGGCCGGGTCCCCGGTGGAGGACACCACCAGCACCGTCGGCAGCCCCGGCGCCTGCACGGGGCCGGGCTCGCGCGTCGGCGGGACGGGCCAGAACGCGCAGAGGTCGAGCGCGTCGGACGGGCCGAACCCGGCGTCGAGGAACGGGGCGAGCTCCAGGTTGCGGGCGCTGATCTCCCGGGCGACGGCGCGGTCGGTGAGCCGGTCGCCGTCCATGCAGCTGATCACCGGGAACGCCTCGAGCAGGTTGCCGTAGGAGCCGTCGGGCGCGCGGTCGTAGTACAGGTCGGCCAGGCGCAGCAGGGTCGTGCCCTCGCCGCGGGTCACCTCGGCCAGCCCCTCCGCCAGCCGCGGCCACAGCGCCTCGGCGTAGAGCGCCTGGATCAGGCCGGTGACGGCGTCGGCGTAGCCCAGGGTCCGGTCGCCCGCGGGCACCGGCACCCCGATCAGCGGGGTGAGCACCTCCTGCACGTCGGCCGAGGGGTCCTCGCTCAGCGGGCAGTCCGGCTGCGCGGCGCAGGCCGCGGCGAAGTTGTCGAAGGCCCGCTGGAAGCCGCGGGTCTGCGTGGTCCGCGCCGCCACCGGGTCGAGCGCCGGGTCGACGGCCCCGTCCAGCACGAGCGCCCGCACGTCGAGCGGGAACTGCTCGGCGTACTCGGCGCCGATCGCGGTGCCGTAGGAGTAGCCGAGGTAGGTCAGCTTCTCGTCGCCGACGGCTTCACGGGCGACCCGCAGGTCGCGGGCGACGTCGCGGGTGCCGACGTTGGCGAGCACGTCCAGGCCCACCCGCTCGGCGCACCGCTGCGCGAACGCGCGGTGCTCGGCCTCGGTCTGCGCGACGCCCTCGGGCGAGGTGTCCAGGTCCAGGTCGAC
>JAPLAT010000527.1 GCA_026393175.1 Pseudonocardiales bacterium | reverse complement strand
GTCCACGTCGGCTGCATAATGACCTGATGCCAGATGGCGCCGGCTTTGCTCCATCGCTCCTTGCCGTCGTTCCGTCTCCGAAACAATTTTAGGATCAAGCCCGGCAAAGGTGTCAAAGAGGTAAAACGTCTTGCCATGCCGGTCCCAATCCAGATAGTGCATAATGGCGGAACTAAGGAACCCCCAGTTCACGCCGCACTCCACGAAGTCACCGCGCAGCCGGGCGGCGAACGCGGCCACGAACGCCGGGAACCGGGCCGGGTCGGCGCCCACCCCGGGCAGGCCCGGGAGCAGCCGGGACTGCTCGACCAGCACGTCGGTGCCGGGCACGGCGGGCCCGGCGATGCTCACCACGAACGCGACCGGACCGCGGACGGCCGCGAGCGGCGCCAGCCAGCCGCCCTCGCTGTGCCCGATGAGGCCGACCCGCTCCGGGTCCACGTCGGGGCGGGACCGGAGCAGGGCCACCGCGGCCAGGGTGTCGCCGACGAGGTCGTCGTAGGTCGCGCCCGCCAGCGACCCGGTGGAGCCGCCCACGCCCCGGTCGTCGGTGCGCAGCACCGCCACCCCGGCGCGGGCCAGGGTGTCCGCGAGCAGCCGGAACGGCCGGTGCGGCCCGAGGGTCTCGTCGCGGTCGTGCGGGCCGCGGCCGGTGACGAGGACGGCCGCGGGGTGCGGGCCCGGCCCGCCCGGCAGCGTCAGCGTGCCCGCGAGGACGACGTCGCCGTGCGGGACCGCCACCTCGACGGCGGTGTGGTGCGGTGGCTCGGGCACCGTCGTGACCGGGACGGCGCACCCGGCGACGGCGAGCACGGCCAGCAGCAGCGCGCCGAGCGCGATCGTCCCCCGCACCCGGTCACGCTAACCGGCGCGCGGTCAGACGGCGGGGTCGGCGACGACCCGCGTGGCGCCGTGCTCCTCGCGCAGCCGCGTCTTGAGGACCTTGCCGGCGGCGTTGCGCGGCAACGCGTCGACGAGGACCACGTCGCGGGGCCGCTTGTAGGCGGCGAGGTGCTCGCGGCAGAACCCGTCGATCTCCGCGGCGGTGGGCGGGTCGGCGGGGTCGCGCGGCGCGATCACGGCGAGCGGGGCCTCGCCCCACCGCGGGTCGGGCACCCCGATCAGGGCCACCTCGCCGACCTGGGGGTGCCCGGCCAACACGTTCTCCACCTCGGCGCAGTAGACGTTCTCGCCGCCGGTGATGATCATGTCCTTCTTCCGGTCGACGACGTAGAGGTAGCCGTCCTCGTCCTGGCGCACCAGGTCCCCGGAGTGGAACCAGCCCCCGCGGAACGCCTCGGCGGTCTCCTCGGGCTTGTTCCAGTAGCCGCTCATGACCGTCGGCCCGCGGTAGACGATCTCGCCGACCTCGCCGCGCGGCACGTCGCGCATCTCGTCGTCGACGACCCGCACCTCGACGTTCAGCATCGGCGTGCCGATCGAGCCGATCTTCCGGATGGAGTCCTCGCCGCGCAGCAGGCAGGTGACGGGCGAGCACTCGGTCTGCCCGAACGCCGTCATCACCTCGGCCTGCGGGAACGTGTCGATCATGGTGCGGAGCAGCGTCGTCGACGCGGGGGCGGCGCCCCACGTGAGGCGGCGCAGCGCCGACAGGTCGCGCTCGGCGATGCCGGGCACGGCGACGATCGCCGCCCACTGCGCCGGCACGAAGAAGCAGGAGGTGATCCGCTCGCGCTCGAGCAGGTCGACCACGGCGACCGGGTCGAAGCCGCCGGAGGGGGAGATCACCGTCGTGGCGGCGACGACGGCGTTGAGCACGAAGCCCGAGACCCCGGCGATGTGGAACAGCGGCGCCCCGGAGAGGGCGACGCGGTCGTCGCCGGACACCCCCGAGTGCGCGATCGAGGAGTAGGCGTGGAGCAGCAGGTTGCGGTGGGTCAGTACCGCGCCCTTCGGGCGGCCGGTCGTGCCGGAGGTGTACATGAGGAAGGCGGGGTCGCCGTCGGCGGCGTCGTGCGCGGGCGCCCGCTCGGGCGCGGCCGCGAGCAGATCCGCGTAGCCCGCGCCGAACGTCAGCACCGCGGCGAGGGCGGGCACCTGGGCGCGGGCCGCCTCCAGTACGGGGGCGAACGTGTCGTCGACCAGCGCCGCCGTGGCGCCCGAGTCGGTCAGCACGTAGGCGATCTCGGCGGCCACCATGCGGAAGTTCACCGGCACGCAGATCGCGCCCCGGCGCAGCACCGCCACCATCGCCTCGACGTGCGGCGCGCTGTTCAGCCCGAGCACCGCCACCCGGTCCCCGGGACCGACCCCGGCGCCGGCCAGCGCCGCGGCGAGCCGCTCGATGCGGGCGTCGGTCGCCGCCCAGGTCAGGGTGAGCGGTCCGTCCCGGAACGCGACGCCGTCCGGCGTGCAGCGGGCGTGCCGGCCGACGATGTCCGACAGGGTCATCCCCGCGTGCCGGGCCGGGCCGGCGGGGTGGGTCGGGGCGGCGGGCGGGGTCGGACCGGCGTGCATGCGGGCTCCCTCGGCGACGGCGGCGGGTGACCCACCCTCGCGCGCCGGGCCGCCGCCCGTCCAGGGGTGGCAGGAGTCACGCCGTTCCGGCCCGGCGCGGCGGGGCGCGGGGGAGGAGGGTCGGTCCGTGAGCGACGACGCCGCGCCGGTCGACCGGCGGCTCCGGCTGCTGCAGCTGGCCGCCCTGACGAGCACCTGCGACCGGTTCGCGATCGCCCCGCTGCTCGTCGTCATCTCCCGCGACCTCGGCGTCCCGCTGGGCGCCGTCGCCGTCGTGGCGAGCGTCTACTTCCTCACCTACGGGCTCATGCAGCCGGTGTGGGGCATGGTCAGCGACCGGGTCGGCCGGGTGCGCGTCATGCGGCTGGCGCTCGTCGGCGCGGCCTTGGGCGGCCTCGGGTCCGCCCTCGCGCCCGACCTGCTCACCCTCGGCATCACCCGCGCCGTCGCGGGCGGGTCGTTCGCCGCGCTCATCCCCGCCACGCTCGTCTACGTCGGCGACGCCTGGCCCGCGGCGACGCGCCAGCGCCCGCTGTCCGACGTGCTCGCCGCGTCCTCGCTCGGCACCGCCTCGGCCACGGCGGGCGCCGGGCTGCTCGCCGACCTCGTCGGGTGGCGCGCCGTGCCCGCCGCCACCGGCGCAGCCGCCGTGCTGCTGTGGTGGGCGCTCGCCAAGCTGCCCGAGCCGGACCGCGCCCCCGTCACCGGCACGCCGTGGCACTCGCTGACCGGGGTGCTGCGCTCGCGCTGGGCCCTCGCCGTGCTCGCGCTGGTGCTGGTGGAGGGCGCGGTCGTGCTGGGCGTGCTGACCTACCTCGCCCCGGCCGTGCAGGCGCTGGGCAGCAGCGCGACCGTGGCCGGGCTGGTCGCCGCGGCCTACGGGGCCGGGGCGCTTCTGTGGTCGCGACTGGTGCGCCGGCTCGTCGGCCGGGTGCCGGCCGCTGGTCTGGCCGGGATCGGTGGCGGGTTCCTCGTCGCCGCGTGGGCGGTGCCCGCCGTGGAGGTCACCATCGCCACGGTGGCCGTGGCCGGGCTGCTCGTGGGCGGGGCCTGGGCGTTCCTGCACTCGACGCTGCAGACCTGGATCACCGAGGTCGTGCCGCACGAGCGGGCCACCGCCGTCGCGCTGTTCGCCGCGCTGCTGTTCCTCGGCAGCGCAGGCGGCACGGTGGTGGCGGCCCCGCTCGCGGAGTCCGGCGCCTTCGGCACGCTCTTCCTGCTCGGCGCGGCCGTCGCGCTCCCGGTGGCCGTGTTCGCCGCGATCGGGAGGGGCGCCTACGCGCGCCGACCGGTCGGCTGAGGGCGCTCCCGCTCAGTGCGCGGCGTGGTAGGCCTCGAGGACGTTGGACGGGATCCGGCCGCGCTCGGAGATCTTCATGCCCTCCTTCTGCGCCCATTCCCGGATCGCCTGGTTGAGCTCGCGGTCGGTGCTCTGCCTGCTGCTCCCCGACGACGCCGACGCGCTCGTCGCCCGCCGCGTGCCGGTACGCCGGGCGGCGGAAACAAACGGGGCCAACGCGTCGCGCAAACGCTCGCTATTGGCCGCGGACAGGTCGATCTCGTAGGACTTGCCGTCGATCGCGAACTCCACCGACTCGTCGGCCTCGGAACCGTCGATGTCGTCGATGAGTGTGACCGTCGTCTGCTTCGCCACGTGCGTGCCTCTCGATGCCATCCGAACGTGGATGGAAGTGAATGTCGAACAGAAGATAATGTACCCCGTCCCCATTTGTCGATCTGACTCCCCGGGTCGTGGGACGGCGAAAGAACTGCAGGGGGTCTCTCGACTGTCGAGACGCGGCGAGGGTATCCTCCGCTCGTGGACGGCGATCGCGACGAGCTGGTGCGGCTGCTCCAGGAGTACGCCGGGGAGGCCGAGCGGCTCAGCCAGGTGTTCGCCGACCGCCACCACATGCACGTCACCGACCTGTACGCGCTGCTCGCGGTGATGCAGGCCGACCGGGCGGGCCGGCCGCTCACCCCGGGCAGGCTGGGCGAGCACCTGGGCCTGTCCTCCGGTGCCACCACGGCCGTCATCGACCGGCTGGAGCGCGTCGACCACGTCTACCGCAGCCGGGACCGCCACGACCGGCGCCGCGTCACCCTGCATTACGGCGACACGGCGGGGAAGGTGGGAGCGTCGTTCTTCGGGCCGTTGGGGGCGAAGATGGACGCGTTCCTGGCCGACTACACCCCGGCCGAGCTCGCCGCCGCGCAGCGGTTCCTCACCGATGCGAACGCGATGATGCGGCGATACCGGCAGGAAGTGTCGCAGGGCGGGGTCACTCCGTCTCCCGATGTGGCCGACGCCACGTCGGAATAGCGGAGCGAATGCGGCCGAGCACGCGCTGACGGGTGGGTGGCGGGCCGATCTCCAGAGGCGTCGTGGGCGTTCCCGCGGCGGGCGGGATCGCCACCTCGATCTCGCCGCCGAGCCGGAACGGCGGGGTCAGTTCCAGATCGTCGCCGCTCCAGAACCGGCCCGGGTCGTACCAGTTCGGCCGCCGGCCTGCGGGCAGCAGCCCCATCTCCTCGTAGGTCAGGGCGACGACCTCGGCGCAGTAGGCGGTGGCGAGCCCCGCGGGCTCCCCGTCGGACCGCCGCTCCCGCCACGGCGCGGTGGGCACGCGCCCGCGCAGCCAGCGCCCGGTGAGCCGGGCGGTCGAGGGGAACGGCGTGCCGTCCAGCCGGGCGACGGCGCGCAGGGCGCCGTCCTCCTCCGCCGTGCCGACGGGCCCGGTCAGCTGGCGCAGCCACGGCCGCTGGCCGTAGCGGTGGCCCCACTGGAGCACCGCCTCGCGCAGGTCGTGCAACTGCACGCCGCGCTGGTGCTCCCCGGTCCACAGGTCGCGCAGCGAGCGGCCGAGCTCGGCGTGCCACATCATCGGCGGCAGGTCGTCGAGGACGATCGCCATCCCGACGTGGTTGACCGGGGCGTTGGTCAGGCCCCGGATCGCGCGGTCGGCGCCGCTGCTCCCGCGGAACACCCAGATGTCCCCCGTGCGCACCAGGTCGCAGGCCCGGTCGAGGGTGATCACGCTCGTCGGCACGCCGGTACGGTAGCGAGATGCGCTGGTGGAAGTGGATCGGGCTGGCCGGGCTGGCCGGGGTGGCGGCGACCGGTGTGGTGACCGTGCGCGACGAGCGCAAGCGCCGCGCCTACACCCCCGACGAGATCCGCACGCGCCTGCACGACCGGGCCGCGCAGGCCCGGGACCGCCGCCGCTGACCGCGCCCCGACCGCCCGCCGGAGCCGGCCGCCCCCCGGGCGGCGGCCGGCACCGGCGCCGGGCTCAGAGGTCGGCCGTCGCCATCTCGAGCTGGGCGGCGAAGTGCGCCCTGGCCGCCGCCGCGCGGGTCGGGACGTGCTCGGTCGGGACGTCCACCGGGGTGTAGCCGCGCAGGATGCGCTTGGCGACCGTGGCCTTGTGCACCTCGTCGGGCCCGTCGTAGATGCGAGCCGCGCGGGCCGCGCGGTACATCTCCTCCAGCGGCAGGTCGCCGGAGAAGCCCAGGGAGCCGTGCACCTGGACGGCCCGGTCGATCACGTCGTGGAGCACCT
>JAPLAT010000566.1 GCA_026393175.1 Pseudonocardiales bacterium | reverse complement strand
GTGTGGCGGGCGCACGCCGCGCTCTGCCCCGGCGTGGGCGCGGTGCTGGCGCAGCCGGTCCCGGCGGCCGACGAGCTCGACGCCGCGCTGCACGAGCGGCTGCTCTCCGGCGGGCTCGCCGAGCTGGCCCGGCGCGGGGTGACCGGCAAGGACGTCACCCCGGCGCTGCTGGAGCACTTCCACGCCGGCAGCGACGGCGCCAGCCTGCGCACGAACCTCGCGCTCGTCCGCGCGAACGCGGAGCTGGCGGCCCGGGTGGCCGTGGCGCTCGCCGGGTGAGCCGCGTGAGCCGGGTCGTCGTGGTGGGCGACGTCGCCGTCGACGTCCAGGTCGCCCCGGCGGCCGACCCCGTGCCGGGCGCCGACGTCCGCGCCGCGATCCGGACCGTGCCCGGCGGGGCGGGGGCGAACACGGCGGCGTGGCTCGCCCACCTCGGCGCGGACGTGACGCTCGTGGCCCGGGTCGGTGACGACGCGGCCGGGCGTACGGCGGCCGAGGGGCTGCGGGCCGCGGGCGTCGAGCCGCTGCTGGCGACGGACGGCGACGCCCCCACCGCCACCGTCGTCGTGCTGCTCGCCGGCGGGGACCGGACGATGCTCTCCGACCGCGGCGCCGCGGCCCGGCTCTCCCCCGCCGACCTGCCCGACCTCGCCGGGGCCGACCACCTGCACCTGTCCGGCTACGTGCTGCTCGACCCCTCCTCCCGCGACGCCGGGCTCGCCGCCCTGGCCGCGGCACGGGCCGCCGGGCTGACCACGTCGGTGGACCCGCAGGCCGCACCCGCGCTCACCCCGGCGTTCCGGTCCTGGGTGCGCGGCGTCGACCTGCTGCTGCCCAACGCCGCCGAGCTCGCCGCGCTCGGGCCGGTGGACGCCCTGCTCGGGGACGTGCGGGCCGTCGCGGTCACCGACGGGCCCCGGGCGGCCCGCTGGCTGGACGGGTCGGGCTCGGTGGCGGTCCGGCCGGCCGCGGCGACCGTCGTCGACCCCACGGGCGCGGGCGACGCGTTCGACGCCGGGCTGCTCGTCGCGCGCCTGGGCGGGGCGGGCCCCCGCGACGCCCTGGCCGCGGGGTGCCGGGCCGGTGCCGCCGCCGTCGCCCGCCGGGGCGCCCGCCCCTGACGGCGCCCCTCCCTCCCACGCGATTGCAGGAAGGCCACCTTCACGCAACGAGGTGGCTTTCCTGCAACTCCCGGCCGGCAGCCGGGGTGGGCCCTCCCGCCGCCGTCTGTGAGGCTGGGACCGTGTCCCGCCGCCGACCCGCCCCGCCCCCCGGACCCACGACCGCGGGCTGCACCGTCACGGTCTGCCGCGGGTGCTGCTGCGGCACCGAGCGCAAGCACCCGGGCGTCGACCACGCCGGGCAGGTGGCGGCGCTGCGGGCGGGTCTCGGCCGGGCCGGACGGGTGCGCGTGACCGACTGCCTCGACGCGTGCGAGCGGTCGAACGTCGTGGTGGTCGGCCCCTCCGCGGAGGGCAGACGGGCCGGCGGGAGGCCCGTCTGGCTGGCGAACGTGCTGCACCCGGAGACCGTGGACGAGGTCGTGGAGTGGGTGCGCGCCGGCGGTCCCGGGCTCGGCGAGCCGCCGGGACTGCTCGACCTGTGCACGTTCGGCCCGTCACGGCGGCAGCGCGCCGAGGCGGGTGAGATCTGACCGGCCGGTCCGGTCAGCCGTCGATGACGCGGTGCTCGCGCTGCTCGATCTGCCTGCGGTCCGCCTGGTAGCGGTTGACGTCCTCGCGCTTCTTGGGCAGCCGGTCGTTCGCGATGAGCACGGCCATCCAGGGCAGCGGGATGGACAGGACGAGCAGGGTCACGGCCAGCCACGGCGTGGTGTAGAACACCGCGGCGAGGATCATCAGCGGGATCCGCATCCCCATCATGATCTTGTAGCGCTGCTTGCGCGCGGCGAGCTCGTCCTCGTAGGACATCGCCGCGTCCGTGATCAGGACCGGGTTCGCCGCATGCTGCGGGTCGGCCACGGTGACTCCTTCACCGGCGCCGTCGAGGCGCCCTCACCGGCGGCGCTGGGACCAGCGGTGGCCGCGGGAGACGGGCCACTCGACCGCCATTCGCCATGGTGCCACTCACCCCTGCGGGGCGCCTGCCGACCCTGACCCGACGGGGGTGTCGTGCGCCACGAGCAGGGCGTGCAGCTCGGCGGCGGTGCGCGGCCGGGCGTCCGACCCGGCCGCGGCCAGCAGCCGGTGCACGGCCGGGGCCCACGCCGGGCCGAGCCGCGCCGCCCGCAGCAGCGCGGCGTCGCCCAGCACGGCCGAGGTCTCGCCCGCGACCACCCGCCCGTCCACGACGACGGCCACCTCCTCGGCCCAGCGCTGCGCGAGGTCGACGTCGTGGGTGGACAGCACGGGCGTGGTGCCGCCCGCCTGCAGCGCGGCGAGCGTGGCGAGCAGCTCCTCGACCCCGGCCGGGTCGAGGCCCGCGGTCGGCTCGTCGAGCACGAGCAGCCGCGGCGCCATCGCCACGGCCCCGGCGACGGCCACCCGCTTCTTCTGCCCGAACGAGAGCAGGTGGGTGGGCCGGTCGGCGAGGTCGGCGATCCCGAGGGCGGCCAGCGCGCCGGCGACCCGCTCGCGCACCTGCTCGGGCGCGAGGCCGAGGTTCACCGGACCGAACGAGACGTCCTGCCCGACGCTCGCGGAGAACAGCTGGTCGTCGGGGTCCTGCAGGACCAGCTGCACCTGGGAACGCAGGGCGGTGAGCCCGCGCCGGCTGCGGACGACGGGGGCGCCGTCGAGCAGCACCTGCCCGGACGCGGGCGCGAGCGCCCCCGCTAGCAGCCGGAACAGCGTGGTCTTGCCGCCGCCGTTGGGGCCGAGCACGGCGACGCGGCGCCCGGCGTGCAGGGCCAGGGCGGCGCCGTCGAGGACGGGACGGCCCGGCTCGTAGGCGAAGCACAGGTCCCTGGCCTCCAGGACGGGGGTCACGCGAGCACCAGCGTGAGCGTCGCGACGGCGCCGACGAGC
>JAPLAT010000439.1 GCA_026393175.1 Pseudonocardiales bacterium | reverse complement strand
CGGACGATCCATCTCCCAGCGGAATCTCAGCAGGACCGGCCTCCCGAGGTCCCTGATCGCCTCGGCCCGCTGCCGGATGACCGCGTCGTAGGAGCCGGTCACGATCGAACGGGTGTCGGTGCCCGCCCAGGAGAGCAGCAGGAGGTCCGCCTCGTCGAGCATCGCGGACTCCTGCAGGGCAGGGAAGGTGTCGGTCCACTCGCGATAGTTGTGCACGATCTGCAGTTCGGCGCCGACCTGGGTCTCGAAGGCTCGAAACGCCTGCGCCCGGCCGTCCGGGCCGTAGGCAGCGGGTTTGGCCCACGCCCCCAACCACGCCCCTTCCGCGGGAGGGGTCGGCCCGCGTGCCGCGGACACCTCCGGGTCGTGGCCGCGGATGACCGTGGGTGCCGGTCGCGGCTCCACGATCGGCAGCCGGGACGGCGGGGCGCTGCAGGCGACGACGAGCCCGGCCGACACCACGGCGAGCACGGCGGCGCTGCGGGACCCGGACGACCGGGCCCTCACGTGCCCGCCCTCCTGCCGGGACGGCCCGCCGGGAGGAGGTGTGCACTGCCGTCCGTGCCGTCGCCGGAGCCCGTCCGCCGGCGGGAGCGCAGGAGCCCGTCGAGCGCCAGGACGCGACGCAACCGCCACGCCGCGGCCGCGTAGGCGAGGCAGGCCGCCACCATCACGGCGACGAGCGGACCGGGCCCCGCACCGAGCGACCGGCACGTCAGGGCCGGGACGGCGAAGCACAGCAGCGCGAGACCGGCCGCCACCAGCGTTCCCCGGCCGAAGGGATGCAGCCGGAGGGAGACATACAGCTGCGCGAGCGGCACGAGGTTGCCGACGGCGATCGCGGCCGCCCAGGCCACCGCGGCGCCCACGATTCCCCAGCCCGGGATCAGCAGCAGGTTCAGCACGACGTTGACACCGAGCGCGGCCACCGCGTTGTAGAACGTCCACAGTGTGCGGCCCGCCATGTTCAGGACCGTGTCGACCATGCCGCAGCCGGTGGCGAGCAGCATGACGACCGCCATCAGGACGGTGACCCCACTCCCCTGCACGTACTCGGGCCCGAACAGGAGCAGCATCGGCTCGGCGAACGTGGCGAACAGCAGGTAAGCCGGCCAGGCCAGGAGCACGACCCAGCCCGTCGCCGCCTGGTAGAGCCGTCGGGCGCCGTCGAGGTCCCCGCGCGCGATCCGTTCGGAGATCCGGTGCTCCACCGCCGCCGACACGGCCTGCGCGGCCAGCTGACCGAACACCAGGAAGCGGGTCGCCGCGGTGTAGACGGCCGCCTCGGCGGTGCCCCGCAGCGCCGCGACGAGCACGATGTCCAGCCGCTGGACGGCCGCCTGCGCCACCGTCGACAGCGCCCGCGGACCGGAATACCGCCAGAAGGGCGCCAGCTCGTCGCGCACCCGGCCGGGTCGGTCGCCGCTTCCCCGCTCGGCGCGGCGGACCAGCGCGGCCAACCAGAGCAGCGCGACGACCGCCGTGGGCACGTAGGGCCCGGCCCAGGCGACGGGCAGCACGGTGACGGACGCCCCCGCCAGCGCGACGGCGAGCACCGCGGCGAACTGGACGACGTTGCGGCCGATACGCTCCACCAGCAGCAGCGGCCGCATCCGGCCGAATCCCCGGCAGGCGGCCAGCGCGGTGTCGGTGACGGCCGCGACGGGGACGAACAGCGCCATCACCCGCAGCATCGTGACCGCGTCGGCCGAGGCCCCCCGGAACTGCGTCGCCAACCACGGCGCGGCCAGCCAGCCGGCCACCGCGAGGAGCGTGCTCGTCGCGAGGACGGGGAGCACCGCGGCCAGGACCACGGGCCGCAGCCGCGCGACGCGGTCGTGCGTGCGGTGGCGGCTCAGGAAGTACACGACCCCCGCCGGGGTCCCCAGGCGGGCCGCCGAGTAGGCGATCATGAACAGGCTGACGACGGAGAAGAACAGCCCCGCGTCGGCCTGCGTCCACGCCGTCGTGACGACGATGTTGAGCGTGAACGCCAGCACGGCCGCGACGGCCACGCCGACGAGGTTGCCCGCACCGTGCCGGGCGGCCCCGCCCAGTGCCGGGACTCCTCCGGCCGGGGGTGTCCCCGCCTCGCCCGCCCGGTGGGCCGAGCGGATCCGGGACCGGCGGTGCGCCCCCCGGACGCGCGCCTGCCCTACCGCCGCCATGAGGGATCCCGCCCCCACCAGGCCGCGAGGCGCTCGTCGAAGGGCGCGAAGTGCTCGGTGAGCCGGCCACGCAGCTCGGTCGACATCGGTGAGCGGCTGCGGGCGTTGTGCTTGCCGAAGGTGATGTCGCCGTGGCGCGGCAGACCGAGGAAGCGACACACCGCATCGAAGGCCGGGCGCGGGTCGGCGAAGAACTCGTCGCTGTCGATCACGTGCAACCGGTCGCGCCCGAACGTCGCCTCCAGCACCTCGAGCTGCTCGACGTACCGGCCCCGCGCCAGATACGCGTTGTGCTGGAGGTGGTGGCTGACGTATGTCGGATCGGCGATCATCCGCTCCCGCTCGCCCGCCAGGCGGCTCTCCTCCAGGTCCACCGCCCGCTCGAACGGCTCGGTCTCGAACCCCCTGGCCAGTTCGTGGGAGTGCGCGGAGTAGGCGCGCTCCACGGGGTCGCGGAGCAGGACGAGCAGCCGCACGTCGGGGAGCACCTCCCGGATCCGGGCCGGGGCCAGGGGGTGGAACATGTAGAACGGGCTGGACTCGCCCGTGACCGCGGGCATCCCGGTGCGCCGCTGCGCGGCCTCGGCCTGGCGACGCGTCGGGAAGTGGCCCGCGTACCACGCGAGGGGCTTGTGGTGGGCGACGTCGAAATAGTGCACGCCCTTGTGGAAGGGCGAGGGCAGGACCGCCGGATGCTGGGACAGCGTCTTGAACAGGGACGTGGTGCCGCAGCGTTGCGCCCCGACGATGAGGAAGGCAGGCAGCATCCGGCCGGAGGCCGTGAGCCGGCCGTAGGTGCGGCTGCCCGTGCGCAGCGCGCGCAGTGCGGTCGTCTTCACCAGCGTCATGTCACTCCCCTCGCCCCGGCACTCGGGGCGAGCGCCAGGTGTTCCTCGACGGCGGGTACGAGCCACTCGCCCACCGACCCCAACCGGGCTCCGGCCTCGGCCTGCCGGTCGTTCAGGTACCGCGTCGCCAGCTCCGTCAGGTAGAGGACGGCGACGGCCGAGGCGACGTCCGCCGGCACGTCGAAGTCCGCGAGCAGGTGCGGCGCGTCCCTCAGGACGCCGGACGCAGCCGTCCGGGGCGCGACGGCGCCGCGGGTGACGACGTGCTGCAGCGCGAGGTGCACGGCGTCGAACCCGATCGGAACGTCGTCGTCGAAGCGCTCCCAGTCCCACACCAGCACCCGGCCGTCCGCCAGCACGGCGCTGTTCGTCCCGTTCCAGTCGCCGTGCCAGGCTCCGAACTCGAGTTCCGGCGCGGCCCGCTCGACCGCGTCGAGCACCGACGCGAGCCGCCCGGACATGCCGTCGGAAGCCCCGAGCCGATCGATCGCGCTCCGCAGCCGCGCCGCGTAGCTGCTGGCGGGGTAGCGAGCGGTGCGGGTGCCCGTGGAGCGGGCGACCGCGAGCATCGCCGCCCGCGTGGCCGCGGTCGTGGCGGTCGGTCCGGCGGCCCGGGGAGAGCCGACGGGGAGAGCCGACTGCACCAGGAGCGGTCGCCCGTGCCACGCCCCGTGGTGCAGGACCCGGGGAACGACGACGGGTCCGAGATCGAGGCCGGCGAGGCGGCCGAGTGCGGCCGTCTCGGCGTCGACGAGCGCCGCGGTGAGCGGGTTGACCCCGAGCTTGGCGAAGCCGACCAGCGCACCGGCGGGGCTGACGACCGGCGCGACCGGCTTCCGGTTGGCGCGCGGGGGCCCGAGGTGCACGCCGATGACGACCTCCGTCCCCAGCACCCGGCCGAGGTGGTCGCGGAGCCCGCGATCCGGACGCGTCACGACCAGCCGGTGGCGCAGCAGGCGGCCCGCGACGCCGGAGCGGAACCCCGCGGCCAGCACCCGGCGGCGCAGCACCGAGCGCAGGCCGACGGCCTCGACCGAGTAGCGGACGACCGCGGCGGACGCCCGGGCCGGGCCCGCGGGGACCAGCAGGCGCGGCCGGTCGGACGAGGGCAGGACGACGTAGGTCTCGCCCGACCGCCCGCCACCGGTCCCGGTGCCGTCGGGCCAGATCGACGCGGCGACGTCGTGGAGCTCGTTCACCGCGCCACCTCGACCCCGGCGACCCGCCGGGCCGCCTCCTGCCTGCGATGCACGTCGTTGCGGACGAGCAGTCCGACCGAGATCAGCGCGTAGGCCAGCGCGGAGTCGTACGCGCCGTAGGCCGTCTGGAAGAACAACATCAGCAGGAGCACCGCGCTCCCGGCGATCCCGATGGCGCTGTCGTCGTGCCGGTAGCGCCACACGATCGTCAGCAGGAACAGGTTGTAAAGCAGGGCACCGGCGAAGCCCTGGCTCACGAGCAGGTGCCACAGCGCGCCGTTGCTGCCGAGCTCCCGGTTGCCGCACTGCGGGCACTCGGCCGACTTGCCGATCGCGATCGACCGCCCGCTGCCGATGAGGGCCCGGTTCCCGCCGTACCCGATGACCGGGGAGCTGACGGCGGCCTCGACCGCGGCGGCGCTGAGGGTCTCCCGGATCTCGTCGCTGTGGCCGTTGTCCAGCCGTTCGTTGAACAGCCCACCCAGAGGGGTGACGACGAGGAGCACCGAGAGGAGCAGGACACCCGTGGTGATGCCGGCGAGCGTGGCGAACCGGCCGCGGGCGGCGAGCCGGACGGCGACGTAGGCGACAGCGAGGCCGAGACCGACCCACAACCCCCGGTTGAGCGAGTACACGACCGGCACGATCGCGAGCAGCGCGACGACCACGCCGGTTACCCGCAGCGCGCCGCGCCCCATGACCGCCCAGCCCGCGACCAGCCAGACCAGCAGGAGGCAGACGTTCTCCCCCCAGAAGTTCGTGTACTCGAACGGGGCGGACGGCCGCGGCTGTCCGACGCTGTCCCCCAGCACGTCCTGGACCTGCGCGACGTCGACGCTCATCAACTGCTGGACGAACGGGTCGGATGCGATCGCCCCGGGCAGCAGGTGGCTCAACGGCGCCTGGAAGGACAGCGTCGGCGCCAGCATTCCGACGTAGCCGCCGATGACGGTCACGAGGCACATCACGCCGAGGAGGCGCACGATCCGCGCCCGCGACATCTCCCACTCCCGCAGGGAGATCACGTACAGCATGATCACCGTGAACGAGAGGTACTGCCCGAACCGGATACCGGCCGCGAGATACCGGCCCGTACCGCTGGTCGGCAGCGTGTTCGGCGCCACCTCGTCGAGCATGAGGACCGAGAACAGCACGAGCCCGAGGAGCAGCAACCACAGCCCGAATCCCGGCGGGACCTGGACCGATCTGCGCCGGTACAGGTGGAACGCCATGGGGACGGCGAGGAGGGGGTAGATGAACACCGTCAGCCCCAACGCCCACCACAGCGGGTAGAGCACCAGGAGCATCATCAGCGGCCAGCCCGCCGGCAGGCGCGTGCGCCAGCGGTTCACCACGCTCGGCGGGTGCCGCGGTGACGGGACGGGAGCGGCCGGGGCGGCGGGGCCCGTCAGCGTCGCCGTCACCGGAGGACCACGGACCTGCTCGGTACCGTCACTCCGCGTCCCGACCTGTCACGCGGGGGAACGGTGAGGGTGCGCCCGCCGTGACCCGCCCGTTGGTCGTGCCGGTGCCGCTCAGCGTGCGGTCGGCCGGTCCTCCCCCCTCCCCGTTCGCCCTCCCGGCGGACGGGACGGCGCGGGTCAGCGTGACGGTGCTGCTGTCGATGTCCGGGTGCGACGGGGTGGCCGGAGCGGGCGTCGCCGGAGCGGGGGTGGAGGGAGCGGGGGCGGACGGCGAGGGGGACGGGGCCGGCAAGTGGGCGACGAGCACCGCCCCGAGCACCGTCCTGCCCACCAGGGCGAACCGGTCGACCGCGTCGACGACCTCCTCCTTTCGGCTGTGACGGGCCTCGACCACCAGGACGACGGCGTCGACCTGCCGGGCCAGCGCCTGGGCCTCCAGTGCCACGGCGGGCGGGGAGGTCTCCAGCAGCACGTGGTCGAACCGCGAGGCGAGCTCGGCCAGCACCTTCTCGACACCTGCGACCGACATCTCCGTCCCCCGGTCCACCCGGCCGCGCGGCAGGACGAGGAGCGTCGGCAGGTCCGGGACGGGTCGCAGGCACGCGAGGACGGTGGCCTCGCCGCGCAGCACCTGGCCCAGGCCGCGAGCCCCGTCGCCCCCCACGACCTCGGACAGACCGGAGTCGGTGGCCGTCGTGAGCACCGCGACCCGCGACCCGCTCCGCGCGTACGCGGCCGCCAGGTTGCCCGTCACGGAGCCCGAGGCCCGCCCCACCGAGACCCCGGTGATCATCACGACGCGCCCGCGTCCGGGCTGCCTGACCGGCACGAGGGTGAACAGCACGTTGCGCAGTCGGCTCAGCTCACGGGCCACCGGGTGGGACGGATCGAGCAGACCCCGCTCCCCCGGCGGCGTCGGCACGTCCAGCAGGACCTCCATCCCGAGCCGCCGGGTCAGGTCGCTCGCCCGCCGGATGCGGGTGTCGCGCCGCTCGCGCCAGAGGGCGAGCGCGACGCCGAGGAGGAAACCCGCCGCGAGACCGCTGGCGATGTTGAGCCGCCAGCTCGGCGACGACGGGTTCCGCGGCAGGTTGGCGTCACTGAGGATCGAGCCCGGCACGAGCTGTGCGGTGAGCAGCGGGCTGACCCGGTCGTTCAGGTCGGTGAGCTGCTGGGTCAGCACGATGCGGTCAGCCTCGGCCCGCTGCCGGTCCACCGAGTCCTGCGGCGCCTGCGCGATCCGGCCGGCGGCGTCGGCGAGCTCCGCCGTGACCGCGTCGATCTGCTCCCGGAGCCCGGCGACCTCGACGTCGACCTCCTGCCGCGCGTTGTCGGCACGGAGGTCGAGGTGTGCCTGGGCGAAGGACTGGGCCCCGTTCTGGGCATGCTCGGGGGTGTCGGCCGTGTAGGACACTTCGAGGATCTGGCTGTTCGGCGGCACCGACACCGAGACCCCCGCCCGCAGCTCCTCGGGGGACAGCGTCGTGTCCATCAGCGCGGCCGCCCGCTCCGCGACGACCAGCGACCGCAGCACCTGCGCCTCGGTGTCCAGGTTGACCCTCGCCGACGGGGTGGCGTTGAGTCCGACCGGCTGGAGCAGGACGCTCGCGGTGGACGTGTACTCGCGCGGCTGCAGTGCCGTGTAGCCGCCGGCGGCGGCGGCACCCACGATCGAGGTGATGACGAGCAACCACCACCAACGGCGCACCCACGCCGCGTAGTCGGCCAGGGTGGGCGGTGGCGTGGCGTCCGATCTGTCCACGATTCGCTCGGGCATCCGGGGTAGCGCTCCTTGTCGTGTGCTGCTCCGTCGAGACGACGGGGAACCCGACGATCCGGTGTCCGTCCGCCACGATGAGGTGCGCCCCGTTCGCGGGTGATGTCGGGAGACTCTCGCCCCTCGTTACACCTGGCCGGGGCCCGTCGGCACGTCGGCTCACCGCTCCGGCCGAGGATGGGGCCGACCGACGCCACCCACGACACGGGGCCGGGCGAGGGACCGCCGGACTGCGGCCCGCGCTGCCGCCGGTTCGGCGACCAGCGACAGCCCGGACGCCAATCCCATCCCGGGGCGGCACTGTCGCCCGGACGGACGGGTGACGGCCGTTCGGCCGAACTCCGCCGCTCGCGGTAACACCGCGTGAAACCACGGCGAAGGGCAGTCGAACGATCGGCCCCCGAGCGGGTCCGGTCCAGAAGCACGACCCGTCGGGGACGGTCTCGTCGTTCTTCGTCACGCGGCACCGGACCGCGGGGCGCACGAGTAGAGGGATGCACCCCCATGACGCCCAACGCCCCGACACCTCGACCCGCCGGAGGGCGTCCGACCCCCGTCCGCCGCCGGAGCCTCGTCACCCTCGTCCTCCTGGCCCTGCTCGGCTCCCTGACGACCGTCGCGCTCGCGATCGCGCCGCAGGCGACCGCTGCGCAGCCGGTCCCCGGGCACCAGGGCCGCGGGCTCGCGCCCGTCGCGCCCCGGACGGACGTCCCCCGCATCTCCAACGGCGAGATCACCGACATCGAATACATCGGCAACCGCGTGATCATCGCCGGTACCTTCACCTCGATCCGCAACAACACGTCGACCAACACGACGACGGTCAACCAGGCGAACCTGGCGGCCTACAACATCGACACCGGGCTGATCGACACGACCTTCCGACCGACGTTCGGCGGCGGCGGGGTCACCGAGGTCGAGGCGTCACCGGACGGCACGAAGCTGTTCGTCGCAGGCCGGTTCAACACGATCAACGGCGTGACGAAGCGCAAGATCGCTTCGATCAACCCGGCGACGGGCGCCCCGGTCACCGGCTTCACGGCGAACGCCGACAGCGCAGCGACCGCTCTCGACGCCACGAACACCACCCTCTACGTCGGTGGGCAGTTCACCACCGTGAACAACGTGCCGCGCAGCAGTCTGGCCGCCGTCAACGCCAGCACGGGCGCCGTCGTCACCGGGTTCGTCAACAACATCACCGGCGGCATCGGCGTCAGCGGCGCGCTCACGGTGCAGGCCCTCGTCCTCACCCACGACGACAGCAGGCTCCTCGTGGTGCACACGGGGCGCCAGATCGCCGGGCAGGACCGCTACGGCGTGGGCCTGATCAGCACGCAGACCAACCAACTGCTGCCGTGGCGCACCCGCCTGTGGGACGACAACCTGCAGTTCGTCGGCGGTATCCAGCGCATCTACGCCGGCGACATCGCGCCCGACGACAGCTACTTCGTCGTCTCCAGCGGCTCGGGCGGCGACCGGCCGCCGATCAACGACACCGCGATCGCCTTCCCGCTGTCCGGCGCCGACAACGTGCAGCCCCGCTGGGTCTCACGCCTCTTCGACAGCGTCTATTCCGTCGCTATCAGTGAGAACGCCGTCTACGTCGGCGGCCACTTCTCCTGGATCGAGTCGCCGACCGCCCCCGAGCCGTGGCCCGGCCTGGACGACGTCGGTTACGGCACCGGCCAAGGCCTCTCCGGGTACGGCCTGGGCGACGCCGTGGTCCGCCGTGACCACGTCGCGGCGCTCGACCCGGCACGCGGCACGGCACTGGAGTGGAACCCCGGCTCGAACTCGTTCGAGGGCAACAAGGCCATGCTCGTGACGCCGCGGGGCCTCTTCGCGGGCGGCGACGCGACCACCCAGGGCGGGCAGAACGTCGGCCGCGTCGCGTTCTACGACTTCAACAGGGAGCCCGCCGCCTCGGCGTACGACACCACGATCACGACCCCGATCGAGGGCCGGGTCGAGGAGGCGGGCGTGCCGTTCACGATCGAGGGCACCGCCCGGGCGACGGGCGGCGTGCGCCGCGTGCAGGTCGAGATCCAGGACCGCGACTCGCGGCAGTGGTTGCAGGACGACCTGACGTCGTGGGGCGCGGCCAACACGATCAACGTCACCCTCGCCACGCCGAACGCCGCCACGACCACCTGGTCGCTGCCGCTGACGATCACGGGCAACCGCTCGCTGCAGCTGTGGGCCAAGACCTTCGCGGTCAACGGCAGCAGCGACCCCACCAAGGCGGTCAAGAAGTTCGAGACGTTCGGCGTCAGCGACCGGACCCCGAGCGCGTCGATCTCCGCGCCGTCGGGCTCGGTGGTGCCGGCCACGACGTTCGTGGTCGGCGGCACCGCCACCGACGACGTCGGGGTCGACTCGATCGGCTACACGTTCCGCGACAGCGCCAACCGCTACCTGCAGAACGACGGGTCGGCCTCCGCGTCGTTCAACAGCTTCCGCATCGATCCCGACGTCGTCGGCGCGACGTCCACGACCTGGTCCTTCGAGGTGACCGTCCCCTACGAGGACGAGTGGAGGATCCAGGTCACGCCCGTCGACACCGCGGGGCAGTCCTCGCTGGACACGATCGACCGCAGCTGGATCGTCTCGACGACGGGCGTCGCGCCGTCGGTGAACATCACCGCCCCCGCCGTGATGAACCCGCCGACGGCCACGGCCCCGCTGACGGTCGCCCCGGGCGGGCGGCTCACCTTCGCCGGCGCCGCCACCGACGACCAGAACCTCAACTCCGTCGAGATCACCCTGCGCAACACCACGACGCGGGAGAACCTCGCGGCCGACGGCACCTGGGGGGTGGACGCCGTCGCCGGCGCCTACCGGGTCTCCCCGCTCAACCTCAACGCGGCGACGTACAACTGGTCCTACACCACCCCGTTCGACCTGTCCCCCGGGTCGTACTCGTTCACGGTGCGCGCGACCGACGACATCGGGCTGACGACCGCGTCGTCCGGCCAGGGCCGGCTGACGATCAACGCGCAGGTGGTGGGCGACGCGCCGCCCAACGGGCTGCTGGCCGTCACCGGTACGCAGACCGGGTTGCAGACGTTGCACCTGGACCTGGCAGGCACCGCGACCGACGACCTCGGCGTCGCGGCCGTGCGGGTGGCGCTGCGCGAGGCGGACTCCGGCCGCTACCTGCAGCCCAACGGGTCCATGGCAGCCGGCTTCGCGGTGCTGAACGCCGCGCTGGCCGCGCCGAACGCGACCAGCACCAGCTGGACGCTGCCGGTCGACCTGCCCGTGGAGGGCGACTGGAACGTCACGGCCTACGCGTTCGACACGGTGAACCAGCAGGACACCTCCACCACCGGGGCTACGGCGCGCTATCTGATCTACCCCGGTGACCAGCCGCCGACGGTCGTCCAGAACCTGCTGGCCCCCGTCGAGGGCGCGAGCTTCACCGAGTCGCGGATCTTCGTGAGCGGCCGGGTCGAGGACGACCGGGCCATCGCACAGGCGCAGGTCGCAGTGGTGGACTCGGCGGGCCGCTACATGAGCTCGTCCGGCACGTTCACCAGCACCACGGAGAGCTGGCGCTCGGCGTTCCTCAACAGCCCGGGCTCGCCCGGGTCGAACTACTCGTTCACCACCCCGGCCATCCCGTCCGGGCCCTACACCGTCCGAGTCCGGGGCGTCGACAACCACGGGTTCGTCACCCCGGTGCCCACCGACGTCCGGGTGACGGTGTCGGCCCCACCGAACAACGCGGCACCAGTGGCCAACTTCACGGTGACCTGCACGAACAACGTCTGTTCCTTCGACGGTCGCAGCTCGACCGACGAGAACGCCCCCGCGCTGACCTACGCATGGAACTTCGGCAACGGGTCGGGCAGCGGCGCGGTCGTGTCGCGGACCTACACCAGCGCGAACACCTACACGGTCACCCTCACCGTGCGGGACGAGTACGGGATCACCGGCACGGCGACGCGCACGGTCACGATCACCGAGCCGCCCGGCAATGCGCCGCCCGCGCCCGTGATCAACGCCCCGTCGTGTGCCGGGCTGGTCTGCAACATCTCCGGGGTCGGGTCGGCCGACCCCAACCCGGGCGACACGGTCGCCTATCTGTGGAACTTCGGTGACGGAACCCCGACGAGCACGTCGTCGGCACCGTCGCACACGTTCCCGGCGGCCGGTACCTACACCCTGACCCTGACGACCACGGACGGGTGGGGCAGGTCGGCGTCGGTGACCAGGACGGTCACCGTCACCGCGACCTGAACGCGGGCCCGGGCCGCAGTGGTACCGCGGCCCGGGCCCGCCGTCGTAACACCCGCCGGAGCGTCACCGAGTTGACCGGAGACCGGCCGAACCCGGCCCACCACCGGCAGCTCGCCACCCCGTGGCTTCTGCCCGCCCTTCCCGAGATGAGGAGCCCCGATGCGCGTGCGCCGGGCTTGTGCCGCCGTCGTCGGCACGTTGCTGGTCCTGGGCCTGACCATGGTCGGCCAGGCCGGGACGGCCGCGGCCGTGACGCCGACGAGCGAGCCGCACGACCGGATCGTCAGCGCCGACCCCGTCGACTTCACCCCGCAGGTGCAGGACGGTGCCATCAAGACGATCGTCAAGGTCGGCAACCGGATCCTGGTCGGGGGCTCGTTCACCTCCGTGAAGGAGGTCGGCGGCAACAAGCCCGTGCTGACCCGCAACCGGCTCTTCGCGTTCGACGCGACCACCGGCGCCATCGACCCGACGTGGGTCCCCGACGTCGACAAGGACGAGGTCAGCGTCCTGCTCCCGGCCCCGGACGGACAGTCCGTCTACGTCGGCGGCGGGTTCAACGCCGTCAACGGCACCTCCGCGTTCAAGCTCACCCGCCTCGACCTCGTCACCGGGGCGCCGATCAGCACCTTCCGGCCCCGGGTCGACGCCCGGGTGAAGGACCTCCGCCTGGCAGGCGGCCGGCTGTGGGTCAGCGGCAACTTCGCCACCGTCGACGGCGTCCCCCGGGCCGCCGTCGCCACCCTCGACCCGACCACCGGGGCACTCACCGACTACTCGACGCTGGTGTTCAGCGGGAACCAGACCGGTGACGCGAGCGTGACGCAGGGCTACAAGATGGACACCAGCCCGGACGGCTCGAAACTCGTCGTCGTCGGCAACTTCAACGCCGTCAACGGCCAGGTGCGACGCCAGATCGTGATGATCGACCTGACGGGACCGCAGGCCGCGCTGGCGAACTGGGACACGATCCGCTACGCCGACCAGTGCTCGCAGTCGTTCGACACCTACATGCGCGACGTCGCGTTCTCCCCGGACGGCTCCTACTTCGTGGTCACCACGACGGGCGGCTACGGCGGCACCACCCGGCTCTGCGACACCCAGGCCCGCTGGGAGAGCGCGCTGCTCGGTGCCGGTCGCCAGCCGACCTGGATCAACAGCACCGGCGGAGACACCAGCTACGCCGTGGAGATCACCTCCGCGGCCGTGTACGTCGGCGGGCACTTCCGGTGGGCCAACAACCCGTTCCGGGGCGACCGGGCCGATCAGGGCGCCGTCGCGCGGGAGGGCATCGCCGCTCTCGACCCGGCCAACGGGTTGCCGTTCTCCTGGAACCCCGGTCGTATCCGCGGCGTCGGGGTCTTCGACATGCTGGCGACCTCCGAGGGCCTGTGGATCGGGAGCGACACCGACGAGGCGGGCGGCGAGTTCCACCCGAAGCTGGCCATGTTCCCGGTCGCCGGCGGCACGGCGGCGCCCGTGTACAACACCGGTGCCCTCCCCGGTGACATCTACTCCGGCGGCGGGTCGGGCATCGGCGCCCAGAACTACCTCCGGCGTCGCACGTTCGACGGCACCACCGCGGGCACCTCGGTCGACAACAGCACGCTCGGGGTGGACTGGCGGACGGTCCGCGGCGCCTTCATGATCGACGGCGAGCTGTTCTACGGCACCTCCGACGGCAGGTTCTCCCGGCGCACGTTCGACGGCACCACGCTCGGCACGCCAATGGAGATCAACACCGGGGACCAGCTGGTCACCATGTCCACCTGGCACGGTGCCGTCCCCAGCATTAACGGGATGTTCTTCGCGGGGGGCAGGCTCTACTACACCCGCGGCACCGCGAGCGCCCTGTACTACCGGTACTTCACGCCCGAGAGCAACGTCGTCGGGGCGCAGGAGTTCACCGCCGTCGGCAATCTCCCCGGCGTGAGCTGGTCGTCCGTCGGCGGGATGTTCGTCAGCGGCGGCCGCCTGTATTACGTGAGCACGTCCGACGGCCGACTCTCCAGCATCGCCTTCACCGGCGGCGTGCCAACCGGGTCGCCGACCGTGGTCAGCACGGCCGACTGGCGCGGGCGCGCGGTGTTCCTCTACCGCGGGGTGCCCAACGTGCCGCCGACGGCGTCCGTCGTCGCCACCGGCTGCACGGACCTCTCCTGCAGCTTCACCGGCGCGGGCTCCACCGACCCGGACGGGACGATCGCGTCCTACGCCTGGGACTTCGGGGACGGGACGACCGACTCCGTCGTCGCCCCGTCGCACGCCTACGCCCAGGCCGGGACCTACACCGTCACGCTCACGGTGACCGACAACCGCGGCGGCCAGGCGACCGCGAGCCAGGAGATCACGGTCGCGGTCAACCAGGCGCCTGTGGCGTTCCGGGGCGCGGCCGGGTTCAACGGCAACGTGGCAGCAGCCACCGTCACGGTGCCCGCGGAGACGCAGGCGGGCGACGGGATGATCGCGGTGCTGACCCAGAACTCGACCACCGCGACCGTCACCCCGCCGGCCGGCTGGACCCTGGTCGACACCCAGTCGACCAGCGGCACCACCTCCACGCTCTACCGGCGCGTCGCCGCCGCCGGCGACGCCGGACAGACCGCGACGTTCACGCTGAGCGCCATCAACAAGGTCGATGTCCGCATGGTCGTCTACAGCGGCACGAGCCCGAGCGACCCGATCGCCGCGGTCTCCCGGGCCGCCGACGCCACGACGGTGACGGCGCACCCCTCGCCCACCGCGGTGGTGGCCGGCACCGGGACCTGGGCCGTCACGTTCTGGGCCGACAAGTCGTCCACGACGACGGCGTGGACGGCGCCGGCCGGGGTCGCCGCGCGCTCCACCGGCGTCGGCACGGGCAGCGGGCGTGTCACCTCGCTGGTGGTCGACAGCGGTGCGCCGGTCCCGACCGGGTCCTACGGCGGGCTCGTCGCCTCCACCGACGCCGCGAGCCGGGCCCTGAGCTGGACCGTGGTCCTCGCCCGGACCGGCTGACCATCCGACGGAACCGACGATCGGGGCCCACCATGCGACGACCGGTCCTCGCACCGAACCGGGTGGGGCGTTCCCTCCAGGTCCGCCGGATCGGGATGGCGGCCCTGGTGGCGATGCTCGTCGTCGGGGCCGCCGTCGGGATCGCCGCGCCTGCCGGCGCGGCGATCCCGCCGATCACACCCGTCAGCGCCGACGCGGAGACCGTGCCGGTGGCGAACGCGGGCGACGCGGCCGACGACCCCGCGGTCTGGGTGCACCCGACCGACGGGGCGGCGTCACTGCTGATCGGCAACGACAAGCTCGGCGCACTGGAGGTCTACGACCTCGGCGGGGGGCTGCGGCAACGGATCACCACCGGCACCTCGTTCTGGGGCAACGTCGACGTGCGGCAGGGTGTCGACGTCGGGGGACGGACGGTGGACGTCGTGGCCACCTTCAACGCCGGCCTGCGCCTCTACACCGTCGACGTCGCGACCCGGCGCCTGCGGGCGGTCACCGACGGCACCGGGGTGTACCCCACAACCGGGGAAGGACTGTGTCTGCACCACAGCGCCGCCACCGGCGACGTCTCGGCCTTCGTCATCAGCCGGGCCGGTTTCGTACGACAGTTCCGGCTCACCGACGGCGACGCGGACGGTCTCCTCGAGGCCGCGGTGGTCCGGGAGTTCGCGGTGGGATCGGAGGCAGAGGGGTGCGTGGCCGACGACGACCGCGGGCTGCTCTACATCGCCGAGGAGCGGACCGGGCTGTGGCGCTACGGGGCCGAACCCGGCGCGGGTGATGCCCGCACCCTGGTCGACGCCGTGCAGCCCGGAGGCCACCTCGCCGCGGACGCCGAGGGCGTGACCCTGGTCGACACCGGCGCCGACGCCGGCTACCTCGTCGTCTCTGCGCAGAACACCGCCGACCCCACGCAGTCCTACTTCGCGACCTACGACCGGCAGACCAACGCCTTCACCGGGGCGTTCCGGATCGTCGACGGCACGGCGGCCGACGGCTGCACCCGCACGGACGGCATCACGGCCTCCACCGCGGCTCTGGGGCCCGCCTTCCCGGCGGGCGTGTTCGTCTGCCAGGACGACGCCAACGGCCCGCCCGGCGGCACGGGGAACCAGGACTTCAAGCTCACCCGGCTGGAACGGGTCGTCGACCTCGCCGGGGCCGGCACCAACCGCTCCCCCACCGCGGCGTTCACCACGTCCTGCTCCGCGACGACGTGCACGTTCGACGCGTCCGCCAGCACCGATCCGGACGGGTCCGTGGTGTCCTATGCCTGGGACTTCGGCGACGGGGCCACCGGTACCGGTCCTGTCGCCGACCACACCTACGCCGGCTCCGCGCCGCAGGTGGTCACGTTGACGGTGCGGGACGGCGAGGGCGCCATCGGCTTCGCGAGCGGCGCGGCCACCCCCACCGGGACGACCGCGCAGATCGTCCAGGTCGCCGCGGCGGCGACGAACGGCAACCGGACGACGCACGCCGTGCAGATTCCCGGCCAGGTCCGCCAGGGCGACACCCTGCTCGTGTTCTTCGCCGGGAACGTCGCGACGACGGTCACCCCGCCCGCCGGTTTCGCCCAGGTCCGGGCCGTCGGGGCGGACGGGGCCGTGGGGCGGCTGTGGTGGCGCACCGCCACGGCGGCCGACGCCGGACGCACGATCGGAGTGACGACCCCCGTCCTGGTCAAGTCCGACCTGACCGTGGCCGCCTACCGCGGTGTCCCGGCGACGTCGCCGGCCGCCGGGGCCAGGATCGACACCACCGTGGCAGCCACCCGCACCACCCCGCAGGTCACCGTGGCCGAGCCGGGCAGCTGGCTGGTCAGCTACTGGGCCGACCGGTCGAGCACGACGACGGCCTGGGCGACTCCACCCGGCCAGGTGACCCGCTCCGCCACCACCGGCAGCGGGGGCGGCCACATCACCGCGGTGCTCACCGACGGCGCCGCGCCCGTCGCCACCGGGACACGGGGCGGCCTGGCCGCCACCGCGAACTCGGCGGGTTCCCGGGCGGTCACCTTGAGCGTGGTGCTGGCGCCGGGTGGGACGGCGGCCAACCTGCCGCCGACCGCGGCCTTCACGGTCTCCTGCGTGCAGCTCGAGTGCACGCTCGACGCCTCGGGATCCACCGACCCGGACGGCACGCCGGTCGCGTTCGCGTGGGACTTCGGCGACGGCACGACCGGGTCCGGCGCGTCGGTCTCCCACGCGTACACCACCCCCGGGCCCCGCACGGTCACCCTCACCGTCACCGACGACCGGGGCGCCACCGCGACGACCACCCTGGCCGTCGAACCGACGGCCGCGGCCGACACCGTGGCCTTCGTTGCCGCCGCGGCCACGAACGGCAACCGCTCGACCCACGTGGTGACCGTCCCCGCGGACGTCCAGCCCGGCGACGCCCTGCTGCTGTTCCTCACGGGCAACGTGAGCACCACGACGGTCACCGGCCCGGCGGGGTGGACCCCGCTCCAGTCCGTCTCCGCCTCCGGCATCATCGGCCGCGTGTGGTGGCGGGAAGCGGTCGCGGGCGACGCGGGGTCCACCGTCACGGTCACCAGCTCCGGCCTGCTCAAGTCCGACCTGACCGTTGCGGCCTACCGCGGCGCGGGCGACCCGCCCGTCGGGACCTCGGCGGGCCGCGTCGACACGGCCACGACCGCGGTCCACCTGACTCCCGCCGTCACCGTTCCGGAATCCGGCAGCTGGCTCGTCAGCTACTGGGCGGACAAGTCGGCGGAGACGACGGCGTGGACGCCCCCGGCGGGCCAGACCGTGCGCGCCACGACCACCGGAAGCGGCGGCGGGCACGTCACGGCGCTGCTCGCGGACGGGAACGGGCCGGTGCCACCGGGGACACGCGGCGGCCTGGCCGCGACGGCCGACGCCGCGAGCTCCCGGGCCGTGTCGTTCTCCGTCGTGGTGGACCTGCAGGGCTGACGAGCCTCGTCAGGGGGCCGGAGCGAGCACCAGGCTCACCATCGTCGCCTTGGCCGACGCGGCGCTCGCCGTTGCGGTCAGGCCGGCAGCCGTCCCCGCCGGGGGCGTCGAGTCCGCGACCAGCGCGGTGATGCGACCACCCGACGAACCGACGGACAGCACACGCTGCGCCGTTCCCGACGGCGGGGTCATCGTCGTCGTCGACGACGACTTGTCCGCCCAGACCGAGAGCAGCACGCTGCCGGGCTCGGTGACGGCAACGGGGGGCGTGGTGTGCTGCACCCGGCTCACGGTCTCCAGCACGGCCGACGAAGCCGTGACGACCTGAGGACCGGAACCCCGGTAGACGAGCGCGGCGAGCGAGGCCTTGGCGGTGGCCGGGAGCGTCACCGTGACGACCCGGCCGGCGTCGCCCGTGACCGCCACCCGATCCCACACGCGCGTCCGGTGGTCCGCCCCGGCGAGGTTCTCGACCCCGGCCCAGGCCGGACCGCCGACCGGTTCCGGGACCGTCCCGGCGGTGTTCACCGTCAGCACCAGCACCAACCCGTCGCCGGCGGCCACCGAGGCGGGCAGCACGACACGGTGGGTGGTCGCGTTGGTGTTGGCCGCCGCCGCGGCGACGAACTCCACCGTGGCGCCCGGCGCGGCCGCCACGGTGACGTCGCTCTGTCGGGTACCGGTCACGCCGTCGTCATCGGTGACGGTCAGGCTGACGCGGTAGGTGCCGGCCGCGGCGAAGGTGTGCGTGACGAGCGCTCCGCTCGCGGTGGCACCGTCGCCGAAGGACCAGTCGTGGCCCGTGACCGCTCCATCGAGGTCCGTCGACCCCGTGCCGTCGACGGTGCAGTCCAGCGCCGTGCAGGACACCGAGAACGCGGCCGTGGGGGCCTGGTTGGCCGGTGGCGCGGCGTCGACGGGCAGGAACACGGTGTGCGTCGCCCCGCTCTGGACCGCCGCGACGCCGGTGACGCCGAGCTGGACCGGGGCCGGGCGGGTGGTGGTCGTGCCGTCGCCGAGCTGACCCGCCGAGTTGTCGCCCCATGCCCACACGCGGCCGTCCGCCGTCACGGCGAAGGTCTGGTCGCGGCCGTCGCCGACCTCGACGGCGGGCGGCAGTCCGGGCACGACCGTCGGCGTCGGCCGGTTGGCGAGCGACCCGAGGCCGAGCTGCCCGCGGTAACCGCGGCCCCAGGTGAGAACGGTCCCGTCGCTGCGGACGGTGACGGAGTGGTGGGCCCCGGCGTCCAGGGCTGCGGCACCCGAGGCGAGCACCCGCACCGGTGAGGTCCGGCGCGTCGTCGTGCCGTCGCCGAGCTGGCCGTACTGGTTGTCCCCCCAGGTCCAGATCGCGCCCGACGCCGTCCGCGCCATGGCGTGGTTGCGCCCCCGCTCAGCTCCACGACCCCGGTCAGGCCGGGCACGGACACCGGGGAGAGCCGGCGGGTCGTCGTGCCGTCGCCGACCTCGCCCAGCGCGTTGCTGCCCCACGCCACGACCGTCCCGTCGGACCGCAACGCGTAGCTCATGTCCCGGCCGGCCGCGACCGCGACGACGCCCTGCAGGCCGGGCACCTGGACCGGAGCGGGGCGGTTCGTCGTGGTGCCGAGACCGAGCTGGCCCAACGTGCCCATGCCCCAGGTCCAGACCGAGCCGTCGGTGCGCAGCGCGATGCCGTGGTAGTGGCCCGCCTCGATCTGGCGGACCGAGGTGAGCGTGAGCTGCACCGGAGTGCGGCGCACCACGGTGGTGCCGTCACCGACCTGGCCCATCGCGTTGGAGCCCCAGCCCCACAGCCTCCCCTGCTCGTCCAGCAGGTAGGCGTGATCGCGACCGCTCGCCACCGCGACGGCGGGCGGGCCGGCGACGGCCCCGGGAAGCGTGCGGGCGGTGGAGGTGCCGTCGCCCTGCTGACCCAGGTCGTTGGCGCCCACCGTCAGCGCGACGGAGGGGGCCGCGGCCGCGGGTGGCGCGGCCACCGCGAGCGCGACGGCCGCCACCGCTGTCATCCCGGCCACGAGGGCCCGCCGGGCGCCGGGCCCCATCAGTAAGCCCCTCGCC
>JAPLAT010000379.1 GCA_026393175.1 Pseudonocardiales bacterium | reverse complement strand
GCCCGCGCCGACTCGGTGCCGAACCTGGAGATCGAGACCGGCGAGATCGTCAGCGCCGGGCACGCCAGCGCCACCGGCCGGTTCGACGACGAGCAGCTGTTCTACCTGCAGAGCCGCGGCATCCCCGAGGACGCGGCGCGCCGCCTGGTCGTCCGCGGCTTCTTCGGCGAGATCCTGTCCAAGCTTCCCCTCCCCGCGCTGCGCGAGCGCCTCGAAGCGGCCGTCGAGGCCGAGCTCGCGATCACGGGCGTCTGACGTAGGAGAGTTCCCACCACCATGTCCACCCTGGAGATCAAGGGTCTGCACGTCTCGATCGCGGTCGACGGCGGCACCAAGGAGATCCTCACCGGCGTCGACCTCACAGTCCGCTCCGGCGAGACCCACGCGATCATGGGCCCGAACGGCTCGGGCAAGTCCACGCTGGCCTACGCCATCGCCGGGCACCCGCGCTACGAGGTCACCGCCGGCACCGTCACGCTGGACGGCGTCGACGTGCTGTCGATGACCGTCGACGAGCGCGCCCGCGCCGGCCTGTTCCTCGCCATGCAGTACCCGGTCGAGGTCCCCGGCGTGTCCACGGCGAACTTCCTGCGCTCCGCGGCCACCGCCGTGCGCGGCGAGGCGCCGAAGCTGCGCACGTGGGTCAAGGAGGTCAAGCAGGCGATGACCGACCTCGAGATCGACCCCGCGTTCGCCGAGCGCAACGTCAACGAGGGCTTCTCGGGCGGGGAGAAGAAGCGCCAGGAGGTGCTCCAGCTCGCGCTGCTCAAGCCGAAGTTCGCGGTGCTCGACGAGACCGACTCCGGCCTCGACGTCGACGCGCTGCGGATCGTCTCCGACGGCGTCAACCGGTTCCGCGAGGGCGGCGAGACCGGCGTGCTGCTCATCACGCACTACACCCGGATCCTGCAGCACATCCGGCCCGACCGCGTGCACGTGTTCGCGGGCGGCAAGGTCGTCGAGTCCGGCGGGCCGGAGCTGGCCGACGAGCTGGAGAAGAACGGCTACGTGCGGTTCACGCAGGTCCCCTCGACGGTATGACGGGCGGTCCGATGTCCCTCGACGTCGCCAAGATCAGGGCGGACTTCCCGATCCTCGCGCGCACCGTGCGCGGGGGTCGGCCCCTGGTCTACCTCGACTCCGGGGCCACCTCCCAGCGGCCGCGCCCGGTGCTCGACGCCGAGCGCAGCTTCCTGGAGCAGCACAACGCGGCCGTGCACCGCGGCGCGCACCAGCTCGCCGAGGAGGCCACCGACGCCTACGAGTCGGCCAGGGCGCGGATCGCCGCGTTCGTCGGCGCCGACCCGGGGGAGGTCGTGTTCACCAAGAACGCCACCGAGGGCATCAACCTCGTGGCGTACGCGATGAGCAACGCCGACACCGCGGGGCCGGAGTCGGCGCGGTTCCGGATCGGGCCGGGCGACGAGATCGTCGTCACCGAGCTGGAGCACCATGCCAACCTCGTGCCGTGGCAGGAGCTGTGCCGGCGCACCGGGGCGACCCTGCGCTGGTACTCGGTCACCCCCGAGGGCCGGATCGACCTGGACTCCCTCGTGCTGTCCGAGCGCACCAGGCTCGTGGCGTTCGCCCACCAGTCCAACGTGCTCGGCACGATCCTGCCGGTCGCCGAGCTCACCCGCCGGGCCCGCGAGGTGGGCGCGCTGGTGTCCGGCGTCGGCGTGCTCTACGGGCGCGCCGAGCTGCTGGCCGCGATGCCGCCGTTCCTCACCGGCGGGTCGATGATCGAGATGGTGCGGATGGAGGGGTCGACCTACGCCCCGCCGCCGCAGCGGTTCGAGGCGGGCGTGCCGATGACGTCGCAGGCCGTCGGCCTCGCGGCGGCCGTCGACTACCTCGGCGAGATCGGCATGGACGCGGTGCACGCCCACGAGACGGCGCTGACCGCGCAGGCGATCGCCGAGCTGTCGGCCGTGCCCGGCGTGCGGATCGTCGGCCCGGCCACCACCGAGGAGCGCGGCGGGGCCGTCGCGTTCGTCGTCGACGTGGTGCACGCGCACGACGTCGGCCAGGTGCTCGACGACCGCGGCGTGGCGATCCGGGTGGGACACCACTGCGCGTGGCCGCTGCACCGCAAGTTCGGCGTCGCGGCCACGGCGCGCGCCTCGTTCCACGTCTACAACACCCCCGAGGAGGTCACCGCGCTGGTCGACGGCGTGCTGGCCGCCCGGGAGTTCTTCGGGGTGAGCTGAGATGCAGCTGGAGCAGATGTACCAGGAGATCATCCTGGACCACTACCGGACGCCGCACGGCTCCGGCCTGCGCGAGCCGTTCGACGCCGAGTCCTTCCAGATCAACCCCACCTGCGGCGACGAGATCACGCTGCGGGTGAAGCTGGACGGCGACCGGGTCGCCGAGGTCTCGCACGAGACGCTGGGCTGCTCGATCAGCCAGGCGTCGGCGTCGGTGCTCACCGACCTGGTGGTCGGGAAGTCCGTCGGCGACTCGATGACGATCCTGCAGGCGTTCCAGGAGATGGCGCAGGGGCGCGGCCAGGTCGAGCCGGACGAGGACGTCCTCGGCGACGGCGTGGCCTTCGCCGGCGTCGCGAAGTACCCGGCGCGCGTCAAGTGCGCGCTGCTGGGCTGGATGGCGTTCAAGGACGCCGTGGTCCGTACGACGGAAGGAGCTCACTCATGAGCGAGACCGAGGACGTCGTCCGGGGTGCCGCGGGCATGCCGGACCCGCCCGCCGCCACCGCGGGGCCGTCGGTGGACGACCTCGAGGAGGCCATGCGCGACGTGGTCGACCCCGAGCTGGGCATCAACGTCGTCGACCTGGGGCTGGTGTACGGCATCCAGGCCGAGAACGGCGTCGCCACCATCGACATGACGCTGACCAGCGCGGCCTGCCCGCTCACCGACGTGATCGAGGAGCAGGCCCGCGCGGCGCTCACGGGCGCGCCGGCGAAGCTCGTCGACGACATCAAGATCAACTGGGTCTGGATGCCGCCGTGGGGCCCGGAGAAGATCACCGAGGACGGCCGCGAGCAGCTGCGGGCGCTGGGCTTCCGGGTCTGACCGGGCCCGCTCGGGTCCTGTCCGGCGGCGCCGGGCGCGCGGCGCTACAGTCCGGCACCCCCTGATCGGGGGACACCCGAACCGGGAGGACCGTCCATGCGCTCCGGTGCCGCCGTCGTCGTCGTGCTGTGGCTGCTCATCGGCCTGTTCGCCGCCTACCAGCGCGGCTACCTCGGCGGCGACGACCAGGTGAACTGCGCCGAGGTGGGCACCGTGCTGGTGACCGTGCTGGTGGGCCCGCTCAACTACGTCGGCCTGAACCCGACGATCGAGTGCGCCGTGCCCCAGCCGTCGCAGTGACCTGAGGGGGTGGCCGTGCGGCTCGGGGTGATGCTGCGGCGCGAGGTGGCGCCGGAGCGGACGGCGGACTACGCCCGCGGGGTGGAACGGCTCGGGTTCGCCGAGCTGTGGGTGGTCGAGGACTGCTTCTACGCCGGCGGCGTCGCGGCCGGGTCGGTCGCGCTGGCCTCGACCTCCACGCTCGCCGTCGGGCTCGGGGTGCTGCCCGCCGTGATGCGGAACCCGGCGGCCACGGCCCTGGAGGTCGCCGCGCTCGCCCGGATGTTCCCGGGCCGGGTGCTCCCCGGGCTCGGGCACGGCGTGGCGGAGTGGATGCGGCAGATCGGCGCGTTCCCGTCCTCCCAGCTCGCGGCCCTGGAGGAGACGACCGTCGCGCTGCGGGCGTTGCTGCGCGGGGAGACCGTCACCGCCCACGGCCGCCACGTCGACCTCGACGCCGTCGCGCTGGAGTTCCCGCCCGCCGTCGTCCCGCCGGTGGCGCTGGGCGTCCGGGGGCCGCGGTCGCTGCGGGCGGCGGGCCGGGTCGCCGACGGCACGGTGCTCACCGAGCTGTCCGTGCCGTCGTACGTGCGATGGGCGCGCGGGCAGGTCGACGCCGGGCGCGCCGCGGCGGGCCGGACCGACCCGCACACCGTCACCGTCTACGCGTTCTGGTCGCCCGACCCGGACGCGCTGCGCCCGCTCGTCGCGGCCGGGCTGCGCTCCGGCGCGGTCGACGCCCAGATCGGCGACCTCGCCCCGGACGTCGCCGCGCTGCGGGCCGAGCACCCCGGCGACGACGCGTTCGCCGCCGCCATCCCGGCCGACTGGCTGGCCGCGCTCACCGTCTCCGGGCCCCCGGACGTCCGCGCCGCCCGGCTGGCCGAACTGGCCGCGGCGGGGGCCGACACCGTCGTGCTCGTCCCGGCCCCGGACGACCCGGACGACGCCCTGGCCGCCCTCGCCACGGCCCCCGCCGGCTGACCCGACTCGCGCACGCCCAGCCCCCGACTCGCGCACACCGAGACCCCGACTCGCGCACGCCCAGGCCCCGACTCGCGGGGGGAGGGGCCGGGAGTTCCGCGAGTCGGGGTGTGGGCGTGGCCGAGTCGGGGTGCCGGGTCAAGGGTGGACGGTGTTCGTGCGGATGACGTCGGCGTAGAACAGCGCGCTGTCCTTCACCGTGCGTTCCTGGGTGTCGTAGTCGACGCGCACGATGCCGAAGCGCTTGCCGTACCCCCAGCCCCACTCGAAGTTGTCGAACAGCGACCAGACGCAGTACCCGGTGACCGGCGCGCCCGCCGTGATCGCCGCGTGCACGGCCGCGATGTGGGTGCGCAGGTACTCGCGGCGCTCCGGGTCCGCGACCCGACCGTCGGGGCCGACGACGTCCGGGAACGCCGCGCCGTTCTCCGTGACCAGCAGCTCGCACCCGGGCGCCTCGGCGGCCACCCGGAGCAGCAGCTCGGTCAGCCCGCGTGGGTCGATGCCCCAGCCCATGTCGGTGAGCCGGCCGGTCCGGCGCGGGAACTCCACGTCGTCGCAGGCGATCCACGGGCTGGCCGCGCCGTCGCCGTGCCCGTCGGCCTGCTCCTTGGGCCGCTCGCGCGTCCAGTGCCGGACGACGGTGGGGGAGTAGTAGTTGACCCCGACGACGTCCAGCGTGCCGTGGATGACGGTCAGGTCGCCGGGCAGCACGAACGACCAGTCGGTGACGGCGGCGGTGTCGGCCAGGACGTCCTCCGGGTAGGAGCCGCGCAGCAGCGGGTCGAGGAACACCCGGTTCTGCAGGCCGTCGACGCGGCGGGCGGCCTCGGCGTCCAGCGCGGAGTCGGTCTCCGGCCGCACCCAGACCAGGTTGAGCGCGATCGCCACCTTCGCCGCGGGGGCCGCCTGCCGGATCGCGGCGGTGGCGAGCCCGTGGGCGAGGTTGAGGTGGTGCACCGCGGCCAGCGCCGCGGCGTCCTCGGTGCGGCCCGGGGCGTGGACGCCGCTGGCGTAGCCGAGGTAGGCGGTGCACCACGGCTCGTTGAGCGTGATGAACGTGCCGACCCGGTCCCCGAGCGCCCCGGCGACGACGCCCGCGTACTCGGCGAAGCGTTCGGCCGTGGCCCGCGACGGCCAGCCGCCCGCGTCCTCCAGGGCCTGCGGCAGGTCCCAGTGGTAGAGCGTCACCGCCGGGGTGATGCCGTGCGCGAGCAGCTCGTCGACCAGCGCGGAGTAGAAGCCCACGCCCTCGGCGTTGACCGGCCCCAGCGCGTCGGCCGTGACCTGCGGGGTGATCCGCGACCACGACACGGAGAAGCGGTAGGTGGTCAGCCCGAGCCCGGCCATCAGCGCGACGTCGGACCGCATCCGGTGGTAGTGGTCGTCGGCGACGTCGCCGGTGTCGCCGCCGACGGTCCGGCCGGGGGTGTGGGAGTAGGTGTCCCAGATCGAGGGGGTGCGCCCGCCCTCGGCGACGGCCCCCTCGATCTGGTACGCCGCGGTGGCGGCGCCCCAGCCGAAGCCGGTGGGGAACACCAACGGGGTGCCCGTCGGGGTCGCGGTCGGAAGCGTTGCGGTCAATCCCTCATCCCTTCACGGCGCCGGCGATGATCCCGCCGACGATCTGCCTGCCCAGCAGCAGGAACACCACGATCACCGGCAGCGTCCCGACGAGCGTGCCCGCCATGATCACCGAGGTGTCCGGGACGTACCCGCTGCCGAGGTTGTTGAGCGCCACCTGCACGGTGGGGTTCGACGAGTCGAGCGTGATGACCGGCCAGAAGAAGTCGTTCCACGCGGTCATGTAGGTGAGCATCGCGAGCACGGCCATGCCGGGCCGGGCGACGGGCAGCACGATGCTCCAGAACGTGCGCAGCGACGTGGCCCCGTCCATCCGTGCGGCCTCCAGCAGCTCGCCGGGCAGCGCCCGGACGAGGTACTGCCGCATGAAGAACACCCCGAACGCCGCGACGAGCGAGGGCAGGATCACCGAGCTCAGCTCGCCGGCCAGCCCGAGCGCCGCCATGAGCGCGTAGAGCGGCACCACGCCGAGGCTCGGCGGGATCATCATCGTGCCCAGGGCCAGGGCGAAGAGCTGGTTGCGCCCGCGGAAGCGGAGCTTGGCGAACGCGAACCCGGCGAGCGTGCAGAACAGCACCGTGCTGACGGTGATGACGCCCGACACGATCACCGAGTTGACCAGCGCCCTGCCGATGTCCTGGGACTCCAGGGCCTTGCCGATGTTGGACCACAGGTCCGGCCCGGGCAGCAGCGGCGGCGGCGTCCGGTTCATCTCCGCCATCGGCCGGCTCGCCGCCACGATCATGTAGTAGAACGGCGCGACGAACACGACGGTCGTGAGCGTGAGCAGCACGTAGGCGAGCGGGCCCGCGCTGTCGGTGCGGCGCAGCCTGCCCCGCCGCGCCGCCGCGGGCGGCGGCGGGACGACCGGCGGGCGGTCCAGGGTGGCCGTCACGACTCCTCCTCCGCCGGGCGGCGCCGGGCCAGCCGGGTGTTGATCAGCACCAGGACGATGATGAGCAGGAACGTGACCCAGGCGATGGTCGCGGCCCGGCCCAGCGCCCCGTACACCCAGCCCTGCTGGTACATCAGCAGGCCGAGGGTCTGGTACTGGCCCAGCGCCCCACCGTCCGGCTTGCCCCCGCCGAAGATCAGCGGCTCGCCGAAGAGCTGGCTCGCCCCGATCGTCGAGACGACGATCGTGAACAGGATGGTGGGCCGCAGCCCCGGCAGGGTGACGTGCCGGAACTGCTGCCAGCGGCTCGCCCCGTCCAGGGCCGCGGCCTCGTAGAGGTCGGAGCTGATCGACTGCATGCCGGCCAGGTAGATCAGCGCGTTGTAGCCCGTCCACCGCCAGATGACGATGACGGAGATGGCGACCTGCGCGGTCCAGTCCCCGTTGCGCCAGTCCACGGCGTCGACGCCGACGAGGCCGAGCAGCCAGTTGATGGCCCCGGCGTCGCGGCCGAAGAGCTGGGCGAACACCAGCGCGGCGGCCGCGACGGACGTGGCGTACGGCATGATCATCGCGACCCGGAAGAACGTGCGCCCGCGGAGCCGGTAGTGCAGCAGGTGGGCCAGGCCCAGGGCGAGCAGGAGCTGCGGCACCGTCGAGAGGACGCCGAGCGTGATCGTCTTCCACAGCGCGTTCCAGAACGCGTCGCTGGTGAACAGCCAGACGTAGTTGCCGAGGCCGACCCACTCCGCGTCGGAGTTGAGCTCGTAGGAGTACAGGCTGATCCACGCCGTGTAGATGAGCGGGAACAGCCCGAAGGCGGCGAAGAGGACGAAGAACGGGGCGACGTAGGCGTAGGGGGCGGTGCGCTCCTCCAGGCGGAACAGCCGCGACCGCCACGTCGGCGCTGGGGTCCCGGTCCCCGGGGGCGTCGCGCGCTCCCCGGGGACCGGACGGTCGAGGGTGACCGCCGGGACGGCGCCGGACGGCGGGGCCATCAGCCGACCTGGCCGGCCACGTCGTCCAGGGCGGACTGCCAGGCGTCGGCCGGGGCCACGCCGTTGGCCTCCACCGACAGCAGGGCCTGCACCATCGCGCTCTTCACGACCCCGTCCTCCGGGCCGAGGACCTGCACGGGGGCGGCGGTGGCCGAGGTGGTGAAGATCTGCCCGATGGGGGCGTCGTTGAAGTAGGGGTCGGTGGCGTCGCCGACCATCTCGATGCCCTCGGTGGTCGAGGGGAAGTTCCCCGCGGACGCGAACACCTCGGCCTGCTGCTCGGGGGCGGTGAGCCAGGCGATCAGCTCGGCGGCCTCCTCGACGTGCTCGCTGGAGGCGGGGATGCCCAGGTACGCGCCGCCCCAGTTGCCGCCGGCGCCGCCGGGGAGGGTGGTGACGTTCCACTGGCCCGCGCCCGCGTCACCGGCCTTGCCCTTGATGTAGCCGATCATCCAGGACGGGCAGGCGATGGTGGCGAAGCTGCCGGAGGCGAAGCCGGCGTCCCAGCCGGGGTCGACGAACTGCTCCAGGCGCGCGGTGAGGCCGGCCTGACCCGCCGCGGCGGCGGTGTCGAACGCCGAGCGCACGGCCGGGTTGGTGTCGTGCACCAGCTGGCCCGAGGTGTCGTAGTAGATCTCCTCCTCGGTGGAGATGATCGCGTTGTAGAACCCACCGGCGGAGTCCATCCACGCGCTGCCCTCGGGCGCGGCGGCCTGGTACTCCCGGCCGAGCGCGACGTAGTCGTCCCAGCTCTGCATCCGCGCGGAGAGGGCGGCGGGGTCGGTGGGCAGCCCGGCCTGGCCGAGCAGGTCGGAGCGGTAGCACAGGCCCATCGGCCCGATGTCGGTGCCGAGGCCGAGGACCGCGCCGTCCGCGGTGGTGGCGGCCGGTTCCTTCCACTCGACGAACCGGTCGATCGCGTCGGCGGCGGGGGTCTGGCGCAGGTCGGTCCACAGGTCGGCCTGCTCGGTGACGACCTGGGAGATGCGCGCGACCTCGATGCCCTGGACGTCGGCGACGCCGCTGCCCGAGGCCAGCCGGGTCTGCAGGGCGGGCCAGTACTTGTCCTCGCCCTGGGTGGACTCGTAGGAGATCGTCACGCCGGGGTTCTCGGCCTCGTAGCGGTCGAACAGCCCGATCTCCTCGTAGCCGAAGGTGCCGAACAGCGACACCGTGAGCTCGACCGGGCCGCCGTCGCCGCCGTCCGCGGCGCCGCTCGCGGCACCGCCGCAGGCCGAGAGCAGGAGCGCGCCGCACACCGCGGCGGCGACCGGCGCGGTGGTTCGGAATGTCCTCATGAGTTGCCTCCTGGCCCGCGCGGGGCCGGATCGTCGTCGACCGGGGCCGGTCCGAGAGAGCGCTCTCACGACCGTGTGAGGAGGGTCTCCCACGAACGGGGGAACTGTCAAGAGAGCGCTCTCACGAGCGCGCCGCGGTCAGGCGGAGTCGCGCCGCACGATCTCGGCGGGCAGCACGATCGGCGGCGGCGGCTCGCCCGACGCGATCTGGGTCAGCAGCAGGCCGGCCAGGGCGCGCCCGATCTCGACCATCGGCTGGCGCACCGTCGTCAGCGCGGGCCGGGAGGACGCGGCGACCGGGGAGTCGTCGAAGCCGACCACGGCCACGTCGTCGGGCACGCGGCGCCCCGCCGCCGTCAGCGCCTGGATCGCGCCGATCGCCATGAGGTCGTTCGCGGCGAACACCGCGTCGATCCCCGGGTCGGCGGCCAGCAGCTCCTCCATCGCGCGCCGCCCGCCGTCGGTGGAGAAGTCCCCGTCCGCGCTGCCCGCGTCGACGGCGTCGTGCGCGGCCAGCTCCGCGCGGAACCCGTCGAACCGGTCGATCGACACCGACATGTCCAGCGGCCCGGTGATCGTCGCGATCCGCCGCCGCCCGAGCCCGGCGAGCAGCCGGACCGCCGCCATCGCCCCGCCCATGTTGTCCGACGCGACGTAGGGCGGCGTGTCCGCGTCGGCGGCGAACGGGCGCCCGGACAGCGCCACCGGCACCCCGGCCCGGCGCAGCCGCTCGGGCAGCGGGTCGTCGCCGTGCAGCGACACCAGCACCGCGCCGTCGAGGTGTCCGCCGAGGGCGAACCGCTCGAACCGCTCGCGGTCGGCGCCGTCGCGGCCCAGCACGGTGAACACGAGCTGCATGTCGTGCTCGGCGACCACCGCGTGCGCGCCGCGGAGCACCAGCGCGAAGTAGGGGTCGGCGAAGAACCGGTCCTCGGTCTCGGCGACGACGAACGCGATCGAGTCGCTGCGCCGGGTCATGAGGGAGCGCGCGGCCCGGTTCGGGACGTAGTGCAGGTCCTTCGCGGCCTGCAGGACCGCGGCGCGGGCCTGCTCGCCGACAGTCGTCGCGCCGGACAGCACCCGGCCCGCCGTCGCGCGCGAGACGCCCGCGCGGGCCGCCACCGACTCCAGGGTCGGCGCCCCGCCGCCCTGCCGCCCCGCCGCCCGCCCGTTCGTCACGGGGCCATCGTCGCAGGTGCCGGACCGATCACCGCGGTGACGACGGTCGCGCGTCGGCGTGGGACCGGTACAGCCGCGCCAGGTGGGCGTCGAGGTCGGGCAGGCCGGAGGTGTCGATGCGCATCGTGGTCTCCAGCGCCTCGCGCAGCGCGCGCACGTCGGCGAGCTCGCGCGTCTCCGACGGGCCGCCCACGTGGTGCACCGCGAGCCGGGTGTCCGACAGGGCGAACCGGCGGTCCGGCTCCGCGCGCGCGGCGGCGAGCCCGGTGACGAACCCGGACCGCGGGTGGCGGGAGGTCCAGAAGTTCGCCATGGCGACGTCGGAGGCGGGCGCCGGGCCGGGCTCGATCCGGTACAGCTCGCGCGGCGACCCGGTCAGGGAGGCGAGCACCAGGACCCCGCCCTCCGCCGGCGTGACCCGGTAGGGCCCGTGCGGCGTCGGCTGCGGCGCGGGGTCGTCCAGCGCGAGGACGCCGGTGGGGGTGCGCCCGCCGAACCCGACGTCGACGAGGTGCGGTCCGCTCGCGAGGTCGACGCGCACGACGAGGTGCGTGCGCGGCGGGGTGGGGTCGTCCGGGCCGCGGCCCATCGTGACGCGGGCGAGCAGCGGCGTCGTCGTGAAGCCGAGGTCGTCGAGGGCCCGGCGGAGCACGCCGTTCTGCTCGAAGCAGTACCCGCCGCGCCCACCGCGCACGAGCTTGGCGTCCAGCGCGTCGGGCGCGAGGTCGACGTCGCGGCCGGTGAACGGGTCGAGGTTCTCGAACGGGACGGCCCGGGTGTGGGCGGCGGCGATCGCGCGCAGGGTGTCCAGGTCGGCGGGCAGGGGGCCGGCGAGGCCGATCCGGGTCAGGTAGCGGTCGAGGAAGGGCGGCACGGGGCGATCCTCGACGCTGCACCCGGGTGCAGGTCAAGCCGGCCGGTAGCGTCGCCCGGGTGACCGTCCAGGACGTCCTCGGCCGGGTCGGCCTGCCCGCCCCGCTCGCCGAGCTCACCGCCCGCCGCTGGGACGCCGTCGTCGTCGGCGGGGGGCACAACGGGCTGACGGCCGCGGCCTACCTCGCCCGGGCCGGCCGCTCGGTGCTCGTGCTGGAGGCCCGCGAGCGGCTCGGCGGCGCGGCCACGCTGGAGCGCCCGTTCGCCGACGAGCGCTACCTCGTCAGCCCGTGCGCCTACGTCGTCGGGCTGCTGCACCCGCTGGTCGCCGACGAGCTGGACCTGGCCCGCCACGGGTTCGGCCTCACCCTGCTCGACCCCAGCCTGTGGTGTCCGTTCCCCGACGGCACGTCCGTCGCGGTCTGGGCGGACGCCGACCGGACCGCCGCCGAGATCGCCGCGATCGCGCCGGGCGACGTCGAGGGCTACCGCCGCTACGAGGCGATGTTCGAGCGGATCCGGACCGTGCTGCGGCTGGGCCCGCGCGACACCTGGGTCGGCGACAGCCCCGACCGCGCCGGGCTGGCCGAGCTGTTCGCCGCCGATCCCGCGGCGCTCGACGTGCTGCTGCACCGCTCGATCGCCGACGTCGTCGAGGAGCACGTCGCCGACGAGCGGCTGCGCGCGCTGCTGCACGGCCAGGGCGTCATCGGCACGTGGGCGGGCCCGCGCGACCCCGGCACCGCGGGCGTCCACGCGATGCACGGGCTCGGGACGATCGCCGGTGGCCGCTGGGGCTACGTGAACGGCGGCACCGGCCGGGTGTCCTTCGCCCTGGCCGACGCCGCCCGCGAGCACGGCGCGGTGCTGGCCGCCGGCGTGCCGGTCGCGGCGATCGAGCCGGGGGAGGGCGTGCGACTGGCCGGCGGGGAGCTGGTCCGGGCGGGCGTGGTGGTGTCCAACGCCGACCCGAAGCGGACGCTGGGGATGGTCGCGGACGGCGTGCCCGCGGCCTTCGGCGAGCGGGTCGCGGCCTGGCGCTCCACGAGCCCCGTCGTCAAGGTCAACCTCGCGCTGCACCGGCTGCCGAGGTTCACGGCCGGGCGCGGCGACCTGCCCTACCGCGCGATGGTGACGATCACCGATGGCGTCGACGCGACGCAGGACGCGTTCGCCCGCGCCGAGGCCGGCGAGCCCGCCCCGAGCTGGGCCGAGGTGTACGTCCCCTCGACCTACGACCCGTCGGTCGCCCCGCCCGGGCGGCACGTCATGAGCGTGTTCGCCCAGTACGTGCCGCACACCCTCGCCCACGGCACCTGGGACACCCGCCGCGAGGAGATCGGCGACGCCGTCCTCGCCGCGGTGGCGCGGTACGCCCCGGACGTGGCGGACTGCGTCGAGCACCGGGAGGTGCTCGGGCCGCCGGACGTCGAGGCCCGGATCGGGCTGACCGGCGGGCACATCTTCCAGGGCGACTGCCTGCCCGACCAGATGTGGGACCGCCGCTTCGCCCCGCGCACCCCGGTGCCCGGGCTGTACCTGTGCGGCGCGGCCACCCACCCGGGCGGCAGCGTCATCGGGATCAACGGCCGCAACGCGGCGATGGCGGTGCTGGCCGACGGCTGAGCGGCGGCGGATCCCGACTCGGGCGCACCCAGGCCCCGACTCGCGCAC
>JAPLAT010000262.1 GCA_026393175.1 Pseudonocardiales bacterium | reverse complement strand
ACCGGAGATGAGCGTGAGCGGCGTGCGCAGCTCGTGGCTGACCCCGGTGAAGAACTCGGTCTTGGCCCGGTCGAGCTCGGCGAGCTCGTCGGCGCGCCGGGCCTGGGCCTGGTAGGCCTGCGCGTCCGCGACCGCCGTCGCGACGCCGCCCGCCACGAGGTCGAGGAACCGCCGGTACTCCGGGTCGAGGGCGCGGAACGGGCTGACGCCCGCCGCGACGACCCCGATCGGCTCGCCCCCGCCGCCCCCGGGCAGCGGCATGACGACGACCTGGTCGGGGTCCCGTTCGCCGCCGGGGTGCCCGGTCGGGGTGAACAGCCCCGCCAGGTCGGTGGCGAGCCCGTCCAGCACCTGCGCGGTGCCGGTGTCGACCACGTCCCACATCGTCAGGGCGGGGTGCCCGGCGCGGTCGACGCGTTCCGGGGTGATCCGCGGGTCGTCGCGCAGCCCGTGGAAGGCGACGCGACGCGCCGAGCGGCCGCCGTCCTCGAGCAGGTAGACCGCCGAGAACGGGACGTCGTACCGCCCGCGCGCGAGCACCTGGACCGCGGCGGCGCAGGCCTCGTCCGGGGTCGGGGCGGTGAGGGCGGAGACGTCGCCCAGCTCGGACAGCACGCGCAGCCTGCGCTCGCCGATGACGCGCTCGGTCTCCTCGCTGACCACGCAGAGCATCCCGCGGACGGTCCCGCCGCCGTCGGCCAGCGGGCTGTAGGAGAACGTGTGGTAGGTCTCCTCGACGTAGCCGCTGCGCTCCAGGAACAGCAGCAGGGCCTCGTCCCAGGTGGCCTCCCCGGTGGTCATCACCGAGTCGATGCGCGGGCCGATGTCGTCCCAGATCTCCGCCCAGACCTCGCGGGCCGGGCGGCCGAGCGCCCACGGGTGCTTGGTGCGCAGCGTGTCGCGGCGGTACGCGTCGTTGTAGAACATCGTGAGCTCGGGCCCCCACGCCATCCACATGGAGAACCGCGAGGTCAGCACGATGCGCACCACGCTGCGCAGCTCGGCGGGCCAGCCCGGCGACGGCCCGAGCGGGGTGGCCGACCAGTCGCGGTCGGCCATGGCGCGGCCGAGCTCCCCGCCCAGGGCGAAGAGCGGGTCCCCTTGCGGCCGCGCGTTCATCGCCGCCAGTCTGGCGGGCCGCCGCCGGGCCCGCTACGCGAGGGGCGGCAGCGTCACCAGCAGCGCGTGCCCCTGGTGCGGCTCCAGCTCCACGGCGAAGCCGTGCAGGTCGTCCACGACGCCTACCGGCTGGTCGTTGAACATGTCGGTGACGGCGGCGCCGGGGGGCAGGTGCTCGGAGCGGACCGTGCCGGTGACGGGCTCGCCGGCGAAGTTGAGCACCGAGACGTGCATGCGCTGCGCGCCGTCCTCGCCGGGCTCCAGCCGGTGCACGAGCACGAGCATCCCGCGGTGCGCGACGTCGGGCACGTCCACCTGCTCGCCGACGGCGATGCCGTAGTGCTTGCGCACCGCGAGGATCGCCTGGAGCTGGCGCAGGAAGCTGGTCTCGTCCTCGAGCTGGTCGGGGATCGAGCCGTAGAGGGAGCGCCCGCGCGGCATCCCCGCCGACGAGCGCGTCGCCCCGGGGGAGGAGCCCATGAGGTCGTGCGCGGCCCGGTGGATCCACCGGGTGTCGCCGTGCTCCAGCAGCTCGCCCACCTGGTCGGGGGCCAGCGTCAGCATGCCGGTGAGGTCCCAGCCCGACAGCGCGAACACCCCCGGCTGCAGGGCGTTGAACATCGCCAGCAGCAGGTGCACCCGCGCGATCGCGGCGGCGCCGTGCTCGTCGATCGCGTCCAGGTCGCGCACGCCGAGCGTCGCGGCGATGACCGTCGCCGTCGTGCAGGCGATCCCGTTCGTCGTGAAGATCAGGTTGTACGGGGCGTCCGGGCCGGTGAGGTGCTCGCACAGGTCCTGGCGGACGGCGGCGGCCAGCTCGCCGCCGGTGACCTCGGCACCCCGGAAGGTGTAGACGTCGTCGCGGTGCCCGGTGGCCCAGTGCACCAGCTCGTAGGTGAGCTCGTCGTGGTTCTGCAGGGCGTGCACGAGCGAGGCCGGGTCGACGCCCAGTTCGAGCGAGGTGCGCAGGGTCAGGCGCAGGAACTCGGTGTCGCCGGTGGCCAGTGCGTGGTGGTAGGCGGGGCGGTTGACGAAGTCGTAGGACAGGTCCGCGCCCGCCTCGGCGGTGGCGCGGATGTCGTCGATGGTGAGGTTGAGCTCCTGGAAGGTGAACCCGCCGAGCTTGCGCACCATCGAGCCGATGAGG
>JAPLAT010000268.1 GCA_026393175.1 Pseudonocardiales bacterium | reverse complement strand
CAGCACGGTCGTGCCCGCCCACGTGGGCTCGGTGAGGGTGCGGGAGACGACGTACTTCGGCATGGCGTTGTACTTGTCGGCGAGCTCGCCCTCGTACTGGGGCCAGGCGGCGGCGAAGCCCTCGTAGGTCCTGCGGCCCAGCAGGAGCGCCGCGGCCCGCAGCGCCTCGGCCTCCTTGTACCGCTCGCCGTCGGGTCCGCGGTCGAACTCGAAGCTCCAGTTCTCGTACCGGAACTCCTCCCCGCCGGGCGCCTCCACGACGCCGTCGATGGAGATGAACTCGGTGAGCACGATCCTCCCCACGTCAGTTCTCCCCGACGAACGCACGCAGCGCGGCGGCCAGCACGTCGGCGGTGGTCGAGTGCTGCTCACCGGGCACCGGCGCGAGGGTGGCGGTGGGCAGGTGCGCGGCGATGGCGCGGGAGCCCGCGACCAGGGCCGGCCAGGTGTCGATCCCGTGCATCACCAGCACCGGGACGTCGATGCGCTTCCACAGATCGGGGCGCAGCGGTTCGCCGGAAAGGGTGTCGCCGACCTGGCGGGCGTCGTAGGCGATCGTGGGGGCGACGGCCTCCAGTCCCGCCCAGAAGTCCTCCTCGCGCATCCCGGCGACCGCCTCCTCCGGCACCATCGCCGCGGCGGTCAGGAACAGGGCGACCGCGTCACCCGGCCGGCCGGCGGCGACGGCCGCGTCGAGGCGCTCGACGTAGTCGCCGGGCAGCGAGGGGCGGGCGTCGTCGACCGCCGCGTTCGGCTCGAACAGCGCGAGACGGGCGATCGGCACCCCGTGGTCGGCGGCGTTGAGCGCGAGATTGGCTCCGGAGGACCAGCCGAACACGGTCGCCGGGCGTCCCCGGCCGACCTGCTCGAGGACCGCCTCGATGTCCTCGAACTCGCGCTCGACGGCGTAGGGCGGGGTGTCACCGCTCCCGCCGCGCCCACGCCGGTCGTAGGTGACGACGAGGAACTCGTCGGCGAGCAGTTCCGCCGTCTCCCGGTTCAGCGGGTTCGTCGCGCGGAAGGCGGTCGCGCCGTCGACGAGGACGATCGGGTCGCCGGCGCCCCACGCCGTGTAGGCGAGGGTGGTGCCGTCGGCGGAGGTGACGGTGCCGTCGGGCATGGGAGTGGCCTTTCGTCGGGGTGCGCGGTGGGGGTCACCGCGTGCCCACGACGCTAGGAGCGGGCCGGATCCTCGGGCTTGTACAGGAGCGACAGGGGGTCGGCAGCGGGGTCCGGCCGCCGCAGCTGCGTCGCCGTGCGGCCGATGAACCGTCGCAGGGAGCGGGCCAGGTGCGGCTGGTCGTAGTAGCCGACCCGGTGCACGACGTCCAGCGCGGGGACCCCCGCCCCGAGCAGCACCGCGGCCTCCCGCGCCCGCTCGATCTGCCGGATCGCGCCCTGGGTGAGCCCGGTCGCGGCGGCCACGCGGCGCTGCACCGCCCGCGACCCGACCCTCGCGGCGCCGCCCCACACGACCTCCTCCACGAGCGGGTCACGGACCAGGACGCCGCCGCGCACCAGCCTCTCCACGAGCATCTCGGCGTCGTCGGCCTCGGGAATCGGCCACTCCTCGCCGCGCAGGAGGAAGGTCCGCGCGGTGACGTGCGGGCTGCCGCGGCCGCCGTCGACGAGCGCGCCGATCGGGAGGTGGGGCATCGAGGTGCCGTGCGCGAAGGTGATCCCGAACGACTCCGAGTCGCCCACCGCATCGGCACTCGACGCCGCCGTCTCCGGGCCGCGCACGGCGGCGTGCCGGACGCCGTCCTGCTCCCAGAACACCAGTTCCCAGGTCGACGTGGCGACCGAGGTCATCCGTTCCACCCCGGAGGCGCGGCCCCGCCAGACCCGGGCGACGTAGGGCGAGTCCGACCCCCGGTGCTCACTCTCGATCGGCACCGCCCACCCCCTCGTCCGACGCCGTGCGCCTCCCATCACGACCGTCTGCGCGGGCAGCGTGCCATCGACGGCGAGCCCACCGCCCGTCCATTTCCCGTCGGTGCCGCCGCCCGGTCCGCCCGGAGGTCGCGCCGGCGGGCGGCCGACCCCTGGAACTCGACCCCTCCGGGCGCCAGAATCGGCCCCGACCGGGCCACGAGGGGGTGTCGCGCATGACCGCTCGACCGGGCCTGGTCGGTCGCGACGACCAGTGGCGGGCGCTCGAGCGCGCGCTGGACCGCAGCACGGCGGGCCGGTTCGGCTGCGTCCTGCTGGTCGGTGACCCGGGCGTGGGCAAGTCCCGCCTCGCGGCGCAGTTCGCCGCGGAGCACGGCAGGGGACGCACGGTGCTGACCGCCCGGGCCTACCACCTCGGCGCCAGCGCCGCGTTCGGTGTCTGGGCCGAGGCCCTCGACGGCGCGCTCCGCGCCCGGTCCCGCGAGGAGGTCCGGCGGCTGTGCGCGGGTGCCGAAGACGAGCTCGCGGGCCTGCTGCGCAGTGTGGCGGCAGCCGGTGGCCCCGGCCCGCGGCCCGAACCGCAGCGCCCGAAGCTGCTCGCCGCCCTCGCCGCGCTGCTGCGGGCGCTGGCCGCGGAACGACCGGTCCTGATCGTCCTCGACGACCTGCACCTGGCCGACGGGTCGTCGCAGGAAGCCTTGCACCACTTGGCCCACCACTGCGCCGACCAGCCGGTGCTCGTGATCGGCACCGCGCGACCGGTGGAGCTGGCCGAGCACGCGGTGGCCGTCGAGGTGCTGGTCCGCCTCGAACAGGACGGCCTCGCGCACCGCCTCCCGGTCGGGCCCTTGGGCACCGACGACCTGGCCGCGCTGGCCGCGGCCGCACTGGGTGCACCACCCCCCGACCCGCTGGTCGCGTGGCTGGCCGAGCGCACCCGCGGCAACCCGCTGGACGCGCTCGGCCTGCTCAACGCGCTCGTCGACGAGGGCGCCGACCTGCACCGGCCCGCACTGGACCGGCTGCCCGAGGCGTTGTCGGATCGGGTCATGCTCCGGCTGCGCGGGTTCGCCCCCGCCGAGGTCGGGATCGTCGAACTGCTGGCGGTGATCGGTCGCCGGGCGGACCTGCGCAGCCTCGTCGCGCTGTCCGGACGGCCGCCCGCGGAGCTGGTCGATGGGATCGACCGCCTGGTGCGGTCCCGGCTGGTCAGCGAGGACGACCGCGGCGCCGAGGTCGTCGTCGAGATGTCCCACCCGCTCGTCGCCGACGCGGTGTACCAGCGGATGTCCGCGGCCCGGCGCCGGCTGCTGCACCGGGAGGCCGGGCGGGTGCTGCGCTCGATGGGCCGCCTCGGCGAGGCCGCCGCGCACTACGCCCGCTCGGCGGGCCCCGGGGACGACGAGGCGGTTGCTGCCCTGCGCACCGCGGTGCACGCCGCCGAGCGGGCCGGGGCGTTCCGGGAGGCGCTCACCCTGCTCGGCGCCCTCGTGCCGCTGCTCCCGGCGGGCGACCCCCGGTGGGTGGAGGTGATCGACGCGCTGTCCTGGGACGCGCAGTGGGTGGTCGACCACCGTGCCGACGACCAGGCGGCGCTCGGCGTGCCGGCGCTGCGCGCGATGGACGCCGCGCTCGCCGGGCTCGACGACCCGGGTCGGCAGGCCCGCGTGAAGCTGCGGCTGGCGACCTTCCTCGGGTGGGGCGACGGCGACGTGGCCGAGGCCGCGCAGGTCTGCGCGCAGGCCCGCGACCTGTTCGGGCGGGCGGGCGACCGGCGCGGGGCCCTGCTCGCCGCGCACGAGCTCGCCTGGCTGCACGGCGTCTCCGGCGACGTCGCCCGGCTCGACGCCGAGGCCCGCGCGGTGGCGGAGGAGGCCGCGCGGTGCGGCGACGCCGCCGTGCGCGGGCGCGCGGTGCGCACCCTGGGCCAGATGGCGCTCTGGCGCTGCCGCCCGGCGGAGGCGGACGCGGCGTTCGACGAGGTGGCCGCGACGGCAGGCGGGAATCCCTACCTGGTGTTCCTGGCCGCGAGCGGGCGGGCGCTCGCCGCGATCACCGCGGGCCGCGTCGCGGAGGGGCTGAGCGCGCTGGACGCGGCCCCGGCCCCGCCGGGCAACGCGGCCGACTACGAGGCGATGGTCAGCCTGCAGACCGGTCTCATCGCCCGGGCGCTCGCCGCCGCCCGCGATGTCGCCGGGATCGGCCCGGCGCCCGCCACGAGGAGGCTCGGTCTCGGGCTCGGAGCGGCGGCGCTGGCCGCGTTCGAGGCCGATCGGCTCGCCGACGCCCGCCGCTGGTCGGGGCGGCTGCGGGCGCTCGGCTGGGGCCTGCACACCCGCTTCGCCGACCATGTCGACGCGCTCCTCGCCTGGCAGGACGGCCGGGCCGGCGAGGCGTGCGCGCTCCTGCGCCGGGTCGGTGCGGCGGCGGTGGACGGCGACCACGTCACGCAGGCCGTGCCGGTGCTGGGCGATCTCGCCGAGATCGGTGCCCGCTGCGGAGCACCCGAGCCGTCCGCCGCCGACGCGCTGGCGGGGATCGCCGACCGCACCGGCCTCGCGCTGCACCGGGCGCTGGCCGACCTGGCCGCGGCGTGGTGCGACGGTGACGCGGACCTCGCGGGAACGGCCGCCGAGGCGCTCGCCGACCGCCCGCTGCTCCGCGGACGGGCGCTCGTCCTCGTGGCCCGGACCGCCGGCGACCGGCCACGGGCGGTCCTGGCGTTCACCGAGGCCGCGGCGCTGTTCGACGCCTGCGGCGCGATGTTGCGTCGGGCCGAGGCACTCGACGGGCTGGCCGCGCTGGGCACGCGGGGGAAGCGGGCCGCCGCCGCAGCGCGGGGCCCGTCGTCGTTGACGCCCCGCGAGCGGGAGGTGGCCCGGCTCGCCGTCGACGGGCTCTCGGCACGCGAGATCGGCGCCGCCCTGTTCATCGGCGAGCGCACCGTGGAGGGGCACCTGGCGCGGGCGTACGCACGGCTGGGGGTCCGGTCGAAGCTGGAACTCACCCGGCGGGCCGAGGAGCTGGGACTGCGTACCCCGTCGCGTACCGGTACGCCAGACCCACAGCGCGCCCGTTCGTAGCGTCCCCCGCCATGACAGACACCACGATGACCGACTCCGCCATGACCGACTCCGCCGCGATCACCCCGTACGAGCAGCTCCGGCAACGCCACCTGGCCCGTTTTGGCAGCCTGCTCCCCCTGATGGTGGACCGCCTCACCTGGCCCGCGGCCCGGCTCGCCGAGCACCGCACCGCCGAGCTGCGCCGGCTGGTGCGCGTGGCCCGCGAGACCTCGCCGTGGCATCGCGAGCGGCTGGCCGACGTGGACGTCGACGCCCTCGACGGGGCCGACCTGACGGGCGTCCCGGTGATGACCAAGGACGACCTCATGGCGCACTTCGACGACGTCGTCACCGACGACCGGCTGCGGCTCGGCGTCGTCGAGGACCACCTCGCCTCCCTCACCTCCGACGCCTACCTGTTCGACCGGTACCACGCCGTGGCGTCCGCCGGCTCGTCCGGGAACCGCGGCGTGTTCGTCTACGACTGGGACGCCTGGGCCATCACCCACGCGACCTTCCAGCGGCACTCGATCCGGGGCGCACGGTCCCGCCCGGCCGCCGAGCAGCTGGCGTCGAAGGTGGTGGTGGTGGCCGCGTCCGCACCGACGCACATCTCCAGCGCCCTCCCGCAGACGTTCAGCACGGGGGGCGCGGTGATCGACCGGATCCCGGTCGACCGGCCGACCGAGGAGATCGTGGCAGGGCTCAACGCCGCCCGGCCCGAGGTGCTCGTGGGCTACCCGTCGGTGCTCCACGTGCTGGCCGCCGAGGCCGGCGCGGGTCGCCTGCGGATCTCCCCGCAGCTCGTCTCGGCCGTGGCCGAGCCGCTGCTGCCGGAGATCCGCACCGCCCTGGCGGCGGCGTTTGGGTCGCCGGTGGTCAACGGCTACGGCTCGTCCGAGGGCGGTGGGATCGCCGTCGGCTGCGGGGCCGGGCCCTGGCTGCACCTGTCCGACGACCTGGTGATCGTCGAACCGGTCGACGCCGCGGGCCGTCCGGTCCCGCCCGGCCGCCGCGCCGACAAGGTGTACCTGACGAACCTGGTCAATCACGCGCTCCCGCTGATCCGCTACGAGCTGACCGACCAGATCGAGCTGCTCGACGACCCGGCGCCGTGCCCGTGCGGATCCACGCACCGGCGGATCGCCGACCCCTACGGCCGCCTCGACGACCTGTTCACCTACGGCGCGGTGGCGGTGCACCCACACCTGTTCCGGTCCCCGCTCTCACGGCGCCCGGAGATCGTCGAGTACCGGGTCCGGCAGACCCCGGCGGGCGCCACGGTCGCGGTGCGGGCCACCGGCCCCTTCGACGCGGCCGCCCTCGCCGTGGAGATCACCGCCGGGTTGGCCGGGGTCGGGGTCCCCCGGCCGCGGGTGGACGTCGAGGTGACCGAGCGGCTGCCGCGCCCGGTGTCGGGCAAGCTCTCGCGGTTCGAGCCGCTCGCGGTCCCGGACCGAAGCCGAACCGGCGCGCACGACGGGCGCTGATCCCCGTGACGATCCGCATCTTCCCCGCGCCACCACTGATCCGCGGCACCGCGGCACCCCTGGGGCCGGGCGAGCAGGCCTCCTTCCGGGCGGCGGCGCTGCGCGCCCGCACGCTCTACCCCGGCAGCGTCGGCGAGCTCGCCCACCGCGAGCTCCTCGCCTACGCCGAGTTCGGCTACCGCTTCGCCGGCGACCCCCTCGTCCCGAGGCTCGCCGCGGAGATCCTCCGGGCGGCGCGGGAGGAAGGGAGCACCGGCACCGGGCGACATCTGCGGCGCCCGGCCCGGAACGGGGTGCCGACGCCCGGACCCGGGCGGAATGCGACATGAAGGAACTTCGACCTCTCTGTATCGCACGGAGCGAGTCGCCGGGTTAGCGTCGCCGGGCATCGCGTGTCGTCGGCCACACCGCGGCCGGGCACGAGCGGAGCCGAGGAGGGACGTGACGGTGAACTGGTCGACCACCACCGCCCGGGCGCCGGCGGAGGCTCCGGCCCCCGCCCCGGCGACCGCAGCGACCCCGGCGGCCGTTCTGATCTTCGGCTCGAACCTGACCTGATCGCCACCGGCACCCCGGCCGGGGTCGGCGCGGTCGGGCACGGGGACGAGATCGTCGCGGAGGTCACCGGCGTCGGGCGGCTCGGCGTCACCGTCGACGCGACCGGCGCCGTGCCGTGCCCGACGTCCGGCGCGGGCGCCGGGCCGGTCCCGCCGCCGGTGCCGACCCCGGTCCGCGGCCGCTGAGCCCGGCGGCGCCGCCGGCGTCGGCCCGTCGCCTCAGAGCCGCCAGGAGCGCAGCCACACGGTGTGCGGCGAGGCGAGCAGCCCGGACAGCGCGGCGTCGGGGAGCACGGCGTCGGTGTCGGTGAGCACGTAGGCCTGCTCGCCGCGGGTGGACAGCGACTGCCCCACGACGTTGACCCCGGTGTCGGCGAGCAGCGCGTTGATCCCGGCCAGCACCCCGGGCACGTTGGCGTGCAGGTAACCCATCCGGAACGCGCCCGCGGGCGACGGCGGCGCCACCTCGGGCAGGTTGACCGACAGCGCCGTGCCGCCCCCGGTGGCGAACGCGATCAGCTTGCCGGACACGAAGTGGCCGATCTCCTCCTGCGCCTCCTGCGTCGAGCCGCCGACGTGCGGGGTGAGGATGACGTTGTCCAGCCCGCGCAGCGGGGACTCGAAGGGGTCGCCCTGCGCCTTGGGCTCGATCGGGAACACGTCGATCGCGGCGCCGGAGAGGTGCCCGGACAGGATGTGCTCGCGCAGCACCACGTCGTCGACGACCATGCCGCGGGAGGCGTTGATGAACACCGCGCCCTGCTTCATCTTCGCGAACTGCTCGGCGCCGAAC
>JAPLAT010000107.1 GCA_026393175.1 Pseudonocardiales bacterium | reverse complement strand
TCGTATGCGCGGTGACGCCCTGCTACCGCTGCTCGGCGTGCCAGCGCGGGTTCACCAGCCAGTGCGGCGGCGCGCTGGGCGGCTACAAGTACACCGTCCAGATGGACGGCAACATGGCCGAGTACTTCGTCGTGCCCGCGGCGGCGGCCAACCTCACGCCCCTGACCGACTCGATCAGCGACGAGCAGGCCGCGTACTGCTGCGACATGCTCACCACCGGGTTCATGGGCGTCGAGCACTGCTACCTGCAGTTCGGCGAGACCGTGGCGATCTTCGCGCAGGGTCCCGTGGGTCTGTCGGCGACGATCGGCGCGCAGCTGATGGGCGCCGGGCGGATCATCGCGGTGGAGTCCCGCCCCGAGCGGCAGGCACTGGCCAAGCGCTTCGGCGCCACCGACATCGTCGACTTCACCGCGGGCGACCCGGTCGAGCAGATCATGGACCTGACGAACGGCGAGGGCACCGACGCGGCCATCGAGGCGTTCGGCTTCCCGCAGACCTTCGAGGCGTGCCTGCGCGTCACCAAGGCGGGCGGGCGGGTGTCCAACATCGGGTACCACGGTGAGAACCCGGCGCCGCTGCAGCTGCCGCTCGACGCGTTCGGCCTCGGCATGAACGACAAGGCCATCCACACCGGCCTGTGCCCCGGCGGCAGCGAGCGGATGAAGCGGCTGCTGCGGCTGCTGGAGTCCGGGCGCATCGACCCGACGCCGATGACCACGCACACGTTCGGCTTCGACCGGATCGGCGAGGCGTTCGAGATGATGACGACCAAGGCGGACGGCATCGTCAAACCGCTGATCACCTTCCCCTGACGGGCGGCCCGGCAGATCCTGCCGGGCATCGCCGGTTCCCGTACATTCCCGGCGAAACGGACGCCGTTCGTCGGGGAGCGGCGTCGCCGTCGACGGGGGTGGCATGTCCGGGACCGGGGTGCGCGACGTGCAGGGGGCCCGGGGCGGGCCCGCGGACACCGATCCGCGGCCCGCCGCGCGGGTCTGGGCGTTCCGCGGGGCCGGCCTGGCCCTCGCCGGGCTGGCCTGGCTGGCGCTCGGCGGCGCCGAGGGGCTGACGCCGCAGGCGCGGCTCGTCGCCGCCGTCGGCGTGCTGATGGCGACGTGGTGGATGACCGAGGCGATCCCGCTCTCGGCCACCGCGCTCGTCCCGATCGTCGCGTTCCCGGCCCTCGGCGTGCTCTCGGTGGGCGACGCGTCCGCGCCCTACGCCGACCCGATCGTCTTCCTGTTCCTCGGCGGGTTCCTCATCGCGATCGCCATGCAGAAGTGGAACCTGCACCGCCGGATCGCGCTCCTGACGCTGCGGGCGGTCGGGACGGCACCCCGGCGGATCGTGCTCGGGATGATGGTCGCCACGGCGTTCCTGAGCATGTGGGTCTCCAACACCGCGACCACCCTGATGATGCTGCCGATCGCGCTCAGCGTGCTCAACCTCGTCGTGGAGCGCACCGGCACCGCCTCGACGACACCGGGTGCCGGGCCGGCCGTCGAGCGCGGGCGGACCATCACCGACGCGGTCGACGACCGCTCGGTGCAGATCTTCGGCGTCGGCCTCGTGCTGTCGATCGCGTGGTCGGCGTCGATCGGCGGGCTGGGCACCCTGCTGGGCAGCCCGCCCAACGCCTTCGTCGCCGGATACGTCGCCGACGAGCTCGACCGCGACATCACGTTCCTGCAGTGGATGCAGCTCGGCGTGCCGATCGTCGTCGTCTTCATCGGGGTGGCCTGGCTGCTCATCACCCGGGTGCTGTTCCGCTCCGACCTCGCCGAGGTGCCGGGCGGCCGGGAGATGATCGACGGCCAGCTCGCCGAGCTGGGCCGGGTGAGCACCGGGGAGAAGCGCGTCCTGGCCGTGTTCGCCGGGGCCGCGTTCCTGTGGATCGTGCCCGGCCTGCTCGACGAGATCCCGGGCGTCGGGGACGCGCTGCCCTGGCTGGGCTCGCTCGACGACACCGCGATCGCCGTCGCCGCCGGCATCGTCCTGTTCCTCGTCCCCGGCGAGCGGGGCGGCCGGATGCTGCTCGCCTTGGAGGACGCGCAGCGCGGGCTGCCGTGGGGCGTGCTGCTTCTGTTCGGCGGTGGCCTGAGCCTGGCGGGGGCGGTGGCCGCCAGCGACCTCGACGCCTGGATCGGGGCGCAGGTCGAGGGGCTCGGCGCGCTGCCGATCCTCCTGCTCGTGCTGGCCGTCGTCGCGCTGGTGCTGCTGCTCACCGAGGTCACGAGCAACACCGGGACGGCGGCGACGTTCATCCCGGTCCTCGGCGGGGTGGCGCTGGGCATCGGCGCCGACTCGATGACCCTGCTCGTCCCGGCCGCGCTGGCCGCCACCTGTGCGTTCATGCTGCCGGTGGGGACCCCGCCCAACGCCATCGTGTTCGGCAGCGGCACGGTCACGATCGCGCAGATGGCGCGCGGGGGCGCGGTGCTCAACGTCGTCGGCGTGCTGCTGATCACCGGCTTCGCGTGGCTGCTCGGCGGCTGGGCGCTGGGGCTGCGCTTCTGACGTGTCTCCCGGGTCAGCCGCCGTCGGCGGCCCGGTCGGGCCGCATCGGCCAGACCTCCCCGTCCGACAGGTGCGCGCCCAGCGCCTCGCTGATCTCCCGCAGCGACTCCAGCTGCGCGGGGGTCAGGGCGTCGAACAGCAGCGAGCGGACCTCCTCGACGTGCCCGGGCGCGGCGAGGCGCAGCCGCTCCATCCCCGCCTCGGTGAGCTGGGCGTTCTGCCCGCGCCGGTCGTCGGGGCAGGCCACCCGGCGCACCCAGCCCGCCTCCTCCAGCCGTGCGACGGCGTGCGAGATCCGGCTCCGCGAGGACAGCGACGTCGACGCCAGCTTGCTCATCCGCAGGGTGCGGTCGGGCGCCTCGGAGAGCCGCACGAGGATCTCGTAGTAGGCGTGCGGCAGGCCCGCCTCCTGCTGCAGCTGCCGCTCGACCCGGTCCCACAGCAGCCTGCTCGCGGTGAGGAAGCTGCGCCAGGTCCGCTGCTCCTGCTCGCTCAGCCACCGTGTCACGCGTCACCCCGGAATACTTGAACTCTCAACACGTTGCAGGATACTGTCCGCAACAACAACTGAGCGTTCAACCAAACACGGAGGTCACGATGACCGCAGCGCAGACGCAGATCCCGGGCTACATCGCGGGAACCTGGGACATCGACCCGGTGCACTCCGACGTCTCCTTCACCGTCCGTCACATGATGGTGAGCAAGGTACGCGGACGCTTCGCCGGATTCACCGGGGAGATCACGACGGGCGAGGACGTCACCGCATCGAGTGTCCGGGCCACCATCGACGCGACGTCGATCGACACCGGCAACGACCAGCGCGACGGCCACATCCGCTCCGCGGACTTCTTCGACGTCGAGAACCACCCCACCTGGACCTACGTCTCCACCGGTGTCCGCACCGACGGTGACGACCTGGTGATCGACGGCGACCTGACCATCAAGGGCGTGACGCGGTCCGTCCCGCTCGCGGTCGAGGTCGGCGGCTTCGGGCCGGACGCCTACGGCGGCACCCGCGCCGGCTTCACCGCCACCGCCACGATCAACCGCAGCGACTTCGGCGTCGACATCGCGATGCCGCTCGACGGCGGCGGCGTCGTCGTCAGCGAGAAGGTGCAGATCACCCTGGAGATCCAGGGCGTGCTGCGCACCTCCTGACCCCTCCGCGCGGACGGCCCCCGGCAGCACCGCCGGGGGCCGTCGCGCGTGTGTGGGACGGTGGTCGGGTGGGCTACCGCGAGGTCCCGGTGCCGCTGGCCGGGCTGGCCGAGTGCGGCTGGACCGTGTCCGGCCCGGCCGTCGACCGGCCGGTCCTGCCCGACGGCGCGATGGACCTCGTCTGGACCGGCACCGCCGTGCTCGTCGCCGGGCCGGACACCGTCGCGCACCCCGCCGGGCGGCCGCCCGGGACGACGGTGTCCGGGATCCGCTTCCGGCCCGGGGTCCTGCCCGCCCTGCTCGGGGTGCCGGCGCACGCGCTGCGCGACGAGCGGGTCCCGCTGGCCGAGCTGCACCGCGGGGCCGCCGCGGTCGCGGGCGGCCTGATCGAGGGGGCCCGGCCGGTCCGGGCCGTCGGCGGGGCGGCCGACGGGGACCGGGCCGACGGGGAAGAGGCCGACGGGGAAGAGGCCGGCGGGGACCCGGCCGACGGGGCGCTCGCCGCGCTGGTCGCGGCCGCGCGGGCGCTGCCCGGCAGCGCCGACCCCGCGCT
>JAPLAT010000453.1 GCA_026393175.1 Pseudonocardiales bacterium | reverse complement strand
ACCGCCACCGCGAGCGGGAGCGCGCCCCCGCCGACCGGGCGCCCCGCCGCGCGGGCCGCGACCAGCGCGGCCCACCCGACGAGGGCGGCGTCGTGCACGGCGGCGGCGCCCCGCACGGTCAGGCCCCCAGGGCCGCGGTCGGCCCGACGGCGCCCTCGGCCAGCCCGTCGATGAGCTCCCGGGCCCCGTCGGTGGAGGTGTGCCGGGGCACCCAGCCGAGCTCGTCGCGCGCCCGCGAGGTGTCCATCACGGGAGTGTTCATCGCGACGTCGTACCAGCCCGGCGAGACCGGCACGGCGCGCAGCGCGTACAGGCCCACGACCGCGGCCCGCACCGACCCCGGCGGCACCGGCACCGCCCGGGCGCCCAGCAGCGCCGCGAGCTCGTCGGCGTCGAGGGTGTCGGCGGCGAGGTTGAACGGGCCGGTCGCGCGCCGGTCCAGGATCCGCACGACGGCGTCGCCCACGTCGTCGGCGTGCACGAACTGCAGCTCTAGCCCGGCCGGCAGCGGCAGCAGCGGCAGCGCCCCGCCGCGCAGCAGGGCCAGCGCGGGCCGCGGGACCAGCGGTCCCAGGAACAGCGAGCGGATCTCCGTGGCCGCATCGCGCTGCACGACCAGGGTCGGGCGGATGCGCGCGACCGCGACGTCGGGGTTCGCCTGCTCGAACCGGTCGAGCATCCGCTCGATCACGACCTTCTGCCGGCTGTACGCCGATGTCCGCTGCCCCGAGTCCGGCCAGCTCTCGGTGACCGGCGCCGTCGCGCCCGGGGCGTAGACGCCCAGCGACGAGGAGTAGACGAGGTGTCCGACGCCCTCGTCGGTCAGCGCCCGGAGCAGCGCCCGGGTGCCGTCGATGTTGATCCGGTCGAGCGTGTCCTCGTCGCGGACGGGCTGGATCGCCCAACCCAGGTGCACGACCGCGTCCGCGCCGCGAAACACCGGCCGCAGCGCGGCGGCCGCCCCCGGGGCCCCCAGGTCGACGGTGTGCCACTCCACCCCGCGGTGGGCCTCGGCGGGCGGGCGCCGGCAGACGCCCACCACCTGCACCTCGGGGTGCTGCGCGGCGAGCGCCCGCAGCACGCCGGTGCCGACGTTGCCCGACGCCCCGGTCACGACGATCCGGCGGGGCGCGCTGCCCGGCCCGCCGGCAGGCGGGGCGCTCACCGCAGACCCGGCTTCAGCAGCGTCTTGACCATGCCGTCCTGCTTCCGCTGGAACGTCGCGTAGGCCTCGGGGGCGGACTCCAGCGGCATCCGGTGGGTCGCGAAGCCGTCCACCCCGAGCGGGTCGTCGTCGACGAGCAGCGGCAGGATCTCCGGCACCCAGCGCCGGACGTTGGCCTGCCCCATCCGCAGCTGGATCTGCTTGTCGAACATCGTCAGCAGCGGCATCGGGTCGGCCGCGCCGCCGTACACGCCGGAGATCGAGATCGTGCCGCCGCGGCGCACCAGGTCGATCGCGGCGTGCAGCGCGGCCATCCGGTCCACGCCCGCGGTCTTCATCAGCGGGGCGGCCAGCGCGTCGGGCAGCAGGCCGACCATCCGGTGCGCGAGCGCCCCCACCGGGGAGCCGTGCGCCTCCATGCCGACCGCGTCGATCACCGCGTCGGCGCCGCGGCCGCCGGTGAGCCCGCGCACGACGTCGCCGAGCTCACGGCCGTGCGCGTTCAGGTCGATCACCTGCACACCGCGGCCGCGGGCCCGGTCGAGCCGCTCGGGCACCAGGTCGACGCCGATCACGTCGGCGACGCCGAGGTGGCGCGCGATCCGCGTGCACATGTCGCCGATCGGGCCCAGCCCGAGCACGACGAGGCTGCCGCCCTCGGGGACGTCGGCGTAGCGCACCGCCTGCCACGCCGTCGGGAGCACGTCGGACAGGTAGACGAACCGGTCGTCGGGCGGCCCCTCGGGCACCACGATCGGCAGGGTGTCGCCGAAGGGCACGCGCAGGTACTCCGCCTGGCCGCCCGGGACCTGCCCGTAGAGCTTGGTGTAGCCGAACAGCGCCGCGCCGCTGCCCTCCGAGCGCACCTGGGTGGTCTCGCACTGCGAGTGCAGGCCGCTGGAGCACATCCAGCACGTGCCGCACGAGACGTTGAACGGCACGACGACGCGGTCGCCCGGCCGCAGCTGCGTGACGCCGGGGCCGACCTCCTCCACGACGCCCATCGGCTCGTGGCCGAGGATGTCGCCCTCGTCCATCAGCGGGCCGAACAGCTCGTAGAGGTGCAGGTCGGACCCGCACAGGCCGGTCGAGGTGATGCGGACGATCGCGTCGGTCGCGTCGTCGATGGTCGGGTCGGGCACGGTGTCGACGCGGACGTCGCGCTTGCCGTGCCAGGTCACTGCGCGCATGGAGTCCTCCTGTGGTGCGGCGTGGGCGGGGTCGGCTCGGTCGTCGCGTCCCCGGCTACTGGTCCACCGGGTCGGTCGCGGGGCCCGTGTGGGCGGGCGAGCCGTCGGTGACCATGCGGCAACCTCGTCGTCCTCGTGGGGAGTGGGGCGATCGCCTGCGGTCCTGCCACCGCGGCGCCCGTCGACTGCGTACCCCCGGCCCTCCCGGGCAAACTCCGCCCGCTCCGCGGACCGCTCCGCCGACGGCGGCGGGTGCCGTCAGGCGGGGACGGAGGTGCGCGCCGTCGGCCCGAACGCGGGGGCCACGACCAGCTCGCCGCGCTCGCGCCGGCACGACGCGACGGCGACGTGGCAGGGCGGCGCGACCGACGGCGGCAGCAGCAGGCCGCCGTCGAGCTGGTAGCGCATGTTCGTGATCTTCCAGGAGGTGGCCTCGGGGTCGTCCGGCGCGACGGGCGGCCGGTCGCGGCGCACCACGACCATCGCCTCGGTGACGCCGGCGGGCCAGTCGAACACCAGCGTCCCGGGCGCGGCCACGGTCAGCTCCCGCACCGCCGGGATGCCGCCGGGCGCCGGGTCCGGCGGCGGCGTGCTCGCGGGCGGGGTGCCCGGCCGCGGTGTGCTCGGCCGCGGTGTGCTGGGTGGCGGAGTGCTGGGCGGCGGTGTGCTGGGCGGCGGGGTCACGGGTTCCGGCGCGGCGGGCGGCGCGGTGGCCGGGGCCGTGCCCGGGGCCGGGGCCGGGGCCGGGGCCGTCGAGCGCGCCTGCTCGGAGGCCTGCCCGTCGAGCCGGGCGACGACCCCGTACACCGGGACGTCGGTGCCCTCGGGCACCGCGCCGTCGATCATCGCGGTCGTGCGGGTGCGGCCGACGACGTGCCACCGGCCCTCCGGGGTCAGCCTGCTGACCTTGTACTCCACCTCGCCCGGCCCGCCCGCCGTCCAGGTGACGGTGACCGAGGAGTCGTCGCCCACGCGCTCCGCGCGCACGTCGACCGGCGCGGGGACGCCCCCGGCCCCGGCCGGAGCGTCGCCGGAGGCCGGGAGCGGGGTCCGACCGGACGGGCCGTCGGCGCCCGCGGCGGGGGGAGGTGCGGCGGGGGAGGGCGCCGCGCGGGGAGGCAGGGCCGCGGGCCGGGGGACGTCCGGCCGGGCTGTCGGGGGGAGGGCGGCCCCTGCGGTGGCCGCC
>JAPLAT010000097.1 GCA_026393175.1 Pseudonocardiales bacterium | reverse complement strand
ATCGCGTCGACCCCGTCGGAGACGTCGTCGGCGGTGAGCAGCGGGAAATCGCCGAACTGGTCCTTCGCCTGCGCGATCAGCGGGGTGTCGGCGAAGCCGGGGCACAGGGCCGCGACGCGGATGCCGTCACCGATCAGCGTGGGCGCCACCGACCGCACGTAGCCGACGACGGCGTGCTTGGTGAGCGTGTAGATCGGGTCGCCGGGCATCGGCACAAGCCCGGCCAGCGACGAGGTCGCGATGATCGTGCCGCCGCCCGCGCGGCGCAGCGCCGGCACCGCGGCGGCCAGACCGAACACCACGTGGTCGACGTTGACGCCCATGATCCGGCGGTACGCCTCGACGTCGAGGTCCTCGATCCCGGACTGACCCGCCGTGGTGCCCGCGTTCAGGAACACGATGTCGAGGCCGCCGAAGTGCTCCTCGACCTGCCCGACGAGGCCGGTCATCGTGGCCGCGTCGGTGACGTCGGCGACGACCGCCAGCCCGCCGATCTCCCCGACCAGCGACGAGGCCCGGGCCTCGTCGCGGTCGACCACGGCGACCTGCACCCCGGCCGCGGCCAGCCGCCGCGCCGTGGCCTCGCCGATCCCGGACGCCCCGCCGGTGACCAGTGCGCGCTTGCCGTTCAGTTCCATCACGAGTTCCTCAAGAAGGTGTCCAGTACGCGAGCGCCGAACTGCAACGAGTCGACGGGCACGCGCTCGTCGATGCCGTGGAACAGCGAGGCGAAGTCCAGGTCAGGGGGCAGCCGCAGCGGCGCGAAGCCGTAGCAGCGCATGCCCAGCTCGGCGAAGGACTTGGCGTCCGTGCCGCCGGAGAGCATGTACGGGATCGCCGCGGCGCCCGGGTCCTCGGTGCGCAGCGCCGCGATCATCGCCTCGGTCAGCGGGCCCTCGAACGGGGTCTCGACGGGCGGCAGGTGCGTCACCCACTCGCGGGTGACGTCCGGGCCGATCAGCTCGTCGACCTCGCGGAGGAACGCCTCCTCGCGCCCGGGCAGCACCCGGCAGTCGACGACCGCCTCGGCCGTCGACGGGATCACGTTGGCCTTGTAGCCCGCCGAGAGCATCGTCGGGTTGGCCGTGTCGCGGATGGTCGCGCCGACGATCCGGGCGATCGGGCCGAGCTTGGCCAGCGCCCCCTCCAGGTCGTCCTCGGGGAACTCCACGCCGGTCAGCTCGGCCATCCGCTCCAGGAACGCGCGCACGGTGTCGGTGAGCGTGACCGGGAACGTGTGGTTGCCCAGCCGGGCGACCGCCTCCGCGACCTTCGTCACCGCGTTGTCGTCGTGCAGGAACGACCCGTGCCCCGGCTTGCCCTTCGCGCGCAGCCGCATCCAGGCGATGCCCTTCTCGGCCGACTCGATGAGGTAGACCCGCTGCTCCTCGCCCAGGGTGAGGGAGAACCCGCCCACCTCCCCGACGGCCTCCGTGCAGCCCTCGAACAGGTCGGGCCGGTGCTCGACGAGCCACCCGGCGCCGTACTTGCCGCCCGCCTCCTCGTCGGCGAGGAACGCGAAGACGATGTCGCGCGGGGGCACCACGCCGTCGCGCTTGAAGCGCCGCGCCACGGCGAGCGTCATCGCGACCATGTCCTTCATGTCGACCGCGCCGCGCCCCCACACGTAGCCGTCCTGCACCGCGCCGGAGAACGGGTGCACCGACCACTCCGCCGGGTCGGCCGGCACCACGTCGAGGTGGCCGTGCACGAGCAGGGCCCCCCGGTCCGGGTCGGCGCCCTCGAGCCGGCAGATCACGTTGTCGCGGCGCGGCGCGCCGGACTCGACGGTCTCCACCTCGTACCCGACCTCGGTGAGCTTCGCGGCGACGTACTCCGCCGCCTCCCGCTCGCCGGTGACGGTGTCGGGATCGCCGGTGTTGGTGGTGTCGATGCGGATCAGCTCGGAGCAGAGCTGGACGACCTCGTCCTCGGCCGTGCGGACGTCGGTGGGGTGCGGCACGGCGCCTTCCTACCACCCACCCCCGGTCGCGGCCCGCCCCGCGGGCATCGGCTAATCTGTCGGAGCACTCGGTCCGGGTGGCGGAATGGCAGACGCGCTAGCTTGAGGTGCTAGTGCCCTTTAACGGGCGTGGGGGTTCAAGTCCCCCCTCGGACACCACACAGTTGCATCCCTGCGTCAGGCAGGGGTTCATGTGGCTCACCGTAGCCCACAGCAGCGCAGGACGAACGAGGATGTCAGCGGCTGTGGACGGCTACAGTCACTGCCCTGGCCAGATCCTCCACGCAGGTCTCGTATACCCTGGTAGAGGCGCAAAGCCCTGTTGAGGAGCCGTCGGCCTTCCAGGTAGCGGCTGATCTAGTGTGTCGCGGTGGCCGCCCGCTCGACGCTGCCCGCCGCCGCGATCGTCCCGGCGCCAGCGTGGATCCCCAAACCCAGCCTCGAGCCGTTCGCGAGCGAGGCGGGTCTGCGCTGGACCGCGGTCGCCGGGTCGCCCAACGCCCGGCGTCTTCGCACCGAGGAGAGCTACCGGGGTGTGCGTCCCGAACTGGTCGCCATCGAACACCTCGCCGGTCCTGACGCGCGACGCGTCCGACTGGATCGGCTCGACGACGTCGCCCGGGCCTCGATGGTCGACGATCCCGGCGGGAAGTGGCCTCAGCAGCTGGTCGAACGTCAGCAACGCGCCCAACAGTCCGGGCTTCTCGTCAACGGCGTGACGATGTGGCAGCTGCAGACCATGGACGCCCCGCCGGCACTGCTGCCCGCTACGGCTGAAGCGGTCCTGAAGGCGCTGACCGACGTCACCATCGCCGAGACTCCTGACGATCATCCGCTGGCGAACGCCGGCGTCCACCTGGTCCGCCTCGCACCGGCGCTGGTGCACCGGACGAAGTTGTTCACCGTCCTGCTCCAGGCGACCTACGATCCCCGCTTGCAGCCAGGGGGTGACATCGCCGCGCTGAAGCGAGTCCTCGAGTCCGAGGGCGAGAGCGTCTTCGCCGCATCTCGTTCCCTCTTCGAGGGCATCCTCATCGGCGACAACTACCTCGGGCCCCTGCTCGGCGCGCTGAGTCCAGCGGTCTGGGCGTTCTCTGCACACCGGGTCAGCGGGGTGATCGTGTACACGCTGGGCGCCGCCCTTGCCGGCACCACTGGTGACGCCGCCGAGCTGCTGCAGGTCCTGCCGAGCCAGGGCGCCAGTGCCACGATGGCCATGCCGAAGCTCCCGGCGCAAGCTCCGGGGGCGGCGCTCGCGTGGTGGACGACCCGGCTCAACGAGCTGTTCGGAGTGCTCACCGACCCAGCGGTGTTCACCGACACCACGGGAACGTTTCGACCCCCCAAGCAGCTGCACGCCCTGCTGAGCGTGGAGCAACTCTTCCGCCGGGTCGGCTCGATCCAGACCGACCACCGAGACGGCCACGCCCGACGGGTCCTGCTCTTCACGGTGCTGGACACACTCGAGAGACTGACAGGCCGACCCGTCGCGAAGCTGTGCTCTCGCCCCTTCGCCCAGGCCACCCTAGACCGCCTGGATGCTGAGCTGAGCGGAAATCCTGCTGCCGAGATCCTGCTTCCCGCCGCCCGTCGGGCGATCGAGGCGTTGCATGGCGTCCAGGCCGGGTTCTACCTGGCCCGACAGCTCGGCTCGGCGACGATCAGCGTGCCAGACGAGAACGGCTCCACCCGGGAACTGGACTTCGACGACGCCACCGCGGAGTACATCAAGGTGCTGCGCGATGCGACCCACGGGCACGGCTCCAACCGAGCCAAGCGCGTCGAACTAACGAACGCGCTGCTGGCTCACCACACCGGCCAGATACCGCACGACCTATCGCTTCTCGGGTACCTGTACCTACTCGACATGCTCACCCGGCCAGAGGACCTCGCTAGGCACCTCTACGCCGGCGGCCGCGACTGACAATCAGGTCATCCGCTCCACAATCCGACGTAGCGCGTCCATCCGCGCGATCCGCAGCTCCTTCACGAGCACGCAGGTCGCCGTGCTGCTGAGGCGATGCTGCAGACGCCCGAGGGCCAACACGACCTCGTGACACTGAGCCCGGGCGGTGCGCCCCTCCTGGACGGCGATCGAGTAGCCGGTGTGGTCGTAGGCCAGCTGTAGCCGGTGTCGTGGGTACACGCCATCGTCGTCCCCGCAACGGTCGACGTCCACAGTTCTGCGCGGCGTAGTCGTGGACATGGTCAGTCGTGGTCAGGAGCTGTCCGGGCGCGTGGTCGCACGCGCTGGCGGGCAGGCCGTAGCGCCGCTGAGCAGGGCGATCACGGGTGACCACCGGGCCGCCGCGTCCGCCAGCCACCGTCCTCGAGGTGAGGAGGTGCGGTGGATGGACAGCGAGTCAAGGACGCGGTCCTGGCCGGTGTCGTCGGCGCGAACTCCATTGGGCCGGCGATCCCGCCCGACGGTGGCCGGTGTGGCCGGCGGTGTCGGTACGACGACGGTCGCGGCGGCGTTGGGTGCGGCCGACCGAGGTGTGTTCGTCGGCCGCGCGGTCGACGTGCTGGTGTGCCGGGCGACCGGAGACTCCCTGGTCCGCGCCGGGCACGCGGCGCAGCTGGTGGCCCGGGTTGGCGGGCGGCGGCCGGTGCTGGCGGTGACCGCCGCGGACTCCTCGGGGCCCAGCCGTCCGGTCACCGCCCGGCTGAGACTGCTCGAACCGCACACCACGGCGGTCGTGGTACTGCCGTTCGTCCGCCGCTGGCGCGACCTTGCAGCGCCGCTGGACGAGGCACGCGCACTGCTGGCGGTCCCGCACACCGACCTGCCGCGCCCGCTGCGCCGCTACGCCGGTGCGGCGCAGGACCTGCTCGCCGCGCTCAGCGGCCATCTCACGTCAACGACCCGGCCCACCGCCGGGCGACCCACGTCACGACCCACCTTGCGGAGGACACGATGACTCTCGGACCGATGGCGGTGCCCAACCCGGAGCCGGTCGCTCCGCCCGGATTCGCCGAGCTCGCGGGCACCCTGCTGGGCTGGATGAAGTGGGGCGTCGTCTTCGCCGGCCTGCTCGGCATCTTCATCTGCGCGCTCATGCTGATCATCGGACGACGCAACCGGTCAGCCACCGCCTACGAGGGTCTGGCCGGCTCGGCATGGGTGATTGGCGGGCTGGCGATGGCCTCAGTGGCCGCGCTGCTGGTGGGGGCGTTCCAGATATGAGCCGCCCACGCGCTGTTCCCGGCCTGCTGACGATCCTGACGGCCGCGGCCACGTTCGGGGTGGCCACCGGCTGCGCTGCCGCACCGACGGCACCGCCGATCGACACGGCTCTGGTAGCGGTGGCCGGCGGTGTCGCCGCGTCGTCGCCCACGCACGGGCCCGCGGTCGAGCGGGACGGGCGGGCGTCGGGGTTCGGTCGCGACGCGCTCGGCGCGGCGCTGGCGGCCAGCCATCTCGCGGCCCGGGTCAGTCCCGCCGCCGACCCGGCCGTCGCCGATGCGACCCTGACTGAGCAGTGCTGGGGCGATGTCACCGCCGCCCGGGTCCGGCTCGCCGCCGTCCTGCCGGCCCCGGACGCACCGCCGCCGGCCCCGGCGACACCTCGGGCCCTGTACTACCGCCTGCTGTCCGGCGATCCGGACGACGGTGACGGCGCGGTCGTGGTGGTGTCGCTGCTCGCCGACACCGAGCAGACGCGCTCGCGCGGTGCCCTGTCGCGTATGGACCTGACCCTGCGCTGGGCCGACGGCGACTGGCGGCTGCGGGTGCCGCTGCAGCGGGCGGCCCTGCACGTCGGGACCTCCGGCTACGACCTGCTGGGAGGTGTGCGGTGACGGTGCTGGCGCAGGATTGCGGGTGGGACGTCGGTTGCCAGGCCGGGGCGGCGATCGGGTCAGCCTTCGAGGACATGGTCGTCCAGGTCGCCCGCGGGGCGGCGGACCTGGTGGTGTCGATGGCGGCGTGGTGGACCGAGGCCGACAGCGTGGACCCGACCGCGCCCGCCGTGGTGGCCGCCCAGGGTATGACCCGTCCGCTGATCCTGGTGATCCTCGTCGGCGGGGTGCTCGTGCAGTCCGTCCGCATCATCCTGTCCCGCAAGGGCGAGCCCGCGGCGATGGTCGCCACCGGGCTGGTGCGCTACGCAGCGGTGTCGGCGTTCGGGCTCGTTGCGCTGCAGATCGGGCTGCGGGCCGGTGACGCGCTCGCCGCGGACCTGCTCGATGGCGCGGTCGGGAACTTCGCCCAGTACCTGCAGGACCAGCTCGCCGTCGGCGAGGGCGACAGCGTGTTCGTCGTCCTGCTCGTCGCGCTCATCGCCGCGGTCCTGTCGCTGGTGCAGTGGCTGCTGATGGCGCTCCGTCAGGCCGGTCTGCTGGTCCTGGCCGCGATGCTGCCGCTCGCCGCGTCGGGGTCTCTGACCCGCTCGACCCACGGGTGGCTGGGCAAGCTCCTGGCCTGGCTCGTCGCCCTGGCGGCCTACAAGCCGGCCGCCGCATTCATCTACTACATCGGCTTCTCCTACCTCTCCAGCCCGGACAACAGCGGCCAGGGCGTGGCGCCGATGCTGACCGGGATCATGGTGCTGCTGCTCGCGGTGATCGCGATGCCGGTGCTGCTGAAGTTCTTCGCCTGGTCGGGCACACAGCTCGGAGGCGCGAGCGGTGGCGGGTCGGGGTTCCTCGGCGCGGTCGGCGCCGTGGCGATGACGGGCGCGCCGGGCCGGTCGGCCGTGGACCGGGCCGCGGCGGTGGAGGCCGACGGGCCGGGCTCGTACGCGAGGTTCGGCCAGCACCCGCCGACATCGATGCCGACCGGGGCCGCCCCCGCGGCGAGCGGCGGCACCGCGACCGGGGTCGCGAGGACCAGCGGTGCAGCCGGAGGTTCCGCCGCGGCAGGGACCGGGGTGGGCGCCGGCGCGGTGGGCGGGGTCGTGGCCGGGGGCGCCGCCGCAGCGGCCGGGGTGCGCGCGGCCGGTCGCGGGATGACCGGTGGTGTAGAGGACGCCCCGGGCGCCGGCCCCTCTCCGGGGAGTGGGCCGCAGTGAGCGACCGGGTGCCGGGCCCGCGGCTGTACGGGAACTGGCGGGCCGAGCGGGGCTGGGGCGTCGGTTCGCTGTCGACGACGGCGACGGTCGTGGTGTTCGGCGCGGTCCTGGCGCCGCTGCTGGCTGTGTCGGTGTTCCCGCCCGCCGCGCTGCCGCTGTTCGCGGTATCGCCGGTGGTGATCGGCGCGACGGTGGTGCGGGTCGGCGGGATCAGCCTGGCCGACGTCGTCGTGCGGCGGGCACGGTTCGGCCGTGCCCGGGCGGCGGGATGGACCGAGTGGTCGGGCGGCGTGCTGACCGAACATCCCCGCGGGGCGGACCTCCCGGGCGTGCTGGCGCCGCTGTGCCCGGTCGAGGTCGACGACGGCCGCGGCGGGCGGCACGCGCTGCTGTGGCACCGCCGTACCGGCACGTTGACCGCGGTCCTGCGCTGCTCCCCCATCGGCCTGGACCTAGCCGACCCCGACCGGGCCGACGGCTGGGTCGCCGCCTGGGGCGCCCTGCTGGCCGACCTCGGCTACGCACCGCTGGTGCGGCACCTGTCGGTCACTGTGGACACCGCCCCCACCGGCGGCACCAGCGTGCGCGACCACCTTGCGGCGGCGATGGACCCGGCCGCCCCGACACTGGCGGCGCGGATCATGTCCGAACTCGCCGAACTGGCCCCGGCGACGACCGCGGAGACCGACACCCGTGTCGCGCTCTGCCTCGACCCGAACCGTGCGACACCCCGGCCGACCGACCTGCTCGCCTCGGCGGTGGAGGTCGGACGGCGGCTCCCGGCCGTGGAGAACCAGCTGGCCGCCTGCGGGGTCGCCATCCTGGGCCGGGCGAGCACCGGTTGGCTCGCCGGCCGGATCCGGGCCGCCTTCGACCCGGAGGTGCGCCCCGAGCTCTCCCGCCTCACCACCCGGGAGGGGCGCACGCCCGACGCCTGGCGCGATCGTGAGGCTCCCGAGGTGCTGGCGTGGGCCGACGCCGGCCCGGTCGCGGCGCGGGAGCGGTGGGAGCACTACCGCCACGAGGGCGGCCTGTCGGTCACCTGGGGGCTGCGGGAGGCCCCGCGCCAGGCCGTCACGGCCTCAGTGCTGGCCCCGCTGCTCGCGCCTGGCGCGTTCCCGCGGCGGGTCACCTGGCTCTACCAGCCCTATCCCGCCGAGCAGGCCGCCGCGCGGGTGGAGAACGAGATCACCTCCGGGCAGGTGCGTCGTGCCTGGGCCGAGCGGACCCGGCGCGACGAGACCCAGCGCGAACGCGACGACCGCGCCCGCGCCGTCCAGTCTGCCCGCGAGGAGGCGGCGGGCGCGGGCCTGGGCCGCTTCACCGTCTACGTCACGACCACCGTCACCCGGGACGACCACCTCGCAGCCGCCGTGGCCGACGTCGAGCAGCGCGCCGGCCAGGCCAAGCTCCGGCTGCGCCGCCTCCGCGGCGCCCAGGCCGCCGCCTTCGCCGCCGGTCTCGGCATCGGGATCGACCCCGGCGACCTCACCAGCCGCCGCCGGCGCTGACCACCACCACGACGCACGAACGGAGGTCCGATGAGAAGCAGCGAACCGGCCGACGGACGGCCACCGGACCCGCCCACCGGGTCTCCAGGACGCGACGCAGGGCCGGTGCCGCGGTCGTGGGGACGGCCGGTCCGCGGGGGCGGACGAGCCGGGCACGTCGAGCCCGGTGCGCGGTTCGCCGGGACCACCAGCCAGCTGTGCGGGCTGTTCCCGTTCGCCACCGCGTCGGGCGGGGACGTCCGAGGGGTCCCGGTCGGACGCCACCTGCACACCGCCGAACCCGTCGGCCTGGACCCGGCGCACTGGTTGCGGACCGGGCTGGTGTCCAACACCGGGGTCTGGGTGCAGGGTCAACCCGGGATCGGGAAGTCCTCGATCACTAAGCGGATGCTCGCCGGGCTCGTCGCCTTCGGCATGCGCGCGGTCGTGCCCGGCGACGTCAAGGGCGAGTACACCCCGCTCGTCACCGCGCTGGGCGGCGCGGTGTGGCACCTCGGCCGCGGCCTGCACTCCCTCAACCCGCTCGACGCCGGCCCCCTGCGCACCGCGCTCACCCGGGCCCCGGCCGAGCAGCGCACCCGACTGGTCGAGACCCTGCGGTCCCGCCGCCTGTCACTGCTGGAGGCGCTGATCACGATCGTGCGCTGTGACGAACCCGACGTCACCGAGCGCCGCCTGCTCGGCGCCGCCCTGGACCTGGCGGTGACCACCGCCGGTGCCCGCGAGCCGCTCATCCCCGACGTCCTCGCCGTCCTGCTGTCCGCCGCCGCCCCGCTGATGACGATCACCGCGGCGGCGGACGACCTGGAGTACCGGCGGACCACCCGTGCGCTGGTCAACGCACTCGGGCTGCTGTGCGACGGGACCCTGCGCGGCATCTTCGACCGCCCCTCCACCGCCCGGTTCAACCCCGACACCCCCGCCCTGTCGCTCGACATCTCCGCGCTCGACGACGACGCCGACGACGTGGTCGCGGCAGCGATGCTGTGCTCGTGGGCCTGGTCCGCCGCACTCGCCGACGCAACCGCCCACGGCGACCGGCCGCGCAACGTCGTCCAGGTCCAGGACGAGCTGTGGCGCGCCCTGCGGGTCGCGCCCGGCCTGGTCGAGCGCTCCGACCGCATCACGCGCCTCGGCCGCCACCGCGGCATCGTGTCCTTCCAGGTCACCCACTCCCTCGACGACCTCGACGCCCTCCCCACCGAGGCCGACCGCGCGAAGGCCCGCGGCCTGGCCTCCCGCAACGGCGTCCTCGTCCTGGGCGGCATGGCCGAGGCCGAGCTCGACGGGCTCCGGCGCATCACCTCGCTGTCCGACGGGGAAGCCGCGCTGATCACCTCCTGGGCTGCCCCACCCACCTGGCACGCCGGACACCGCCACCCCGGCCGCGGCAAGTACCTGATCAAGTCGGGGCAGCGCGTCGGTCTCCCGATCGCTCTCACCCTCACCCCGAGCGAGATCGCGCTGCACGACACCGACCGGGCCTTCACGGGTGCCGGTGCCGGGGCGGTCGGCGCCGATCCCGATCCTGCCGCAGGCGCGACGTCACCCCCGTCCCGCAGGCGCCGCACCGGGAGGGGCACGTGACGAGCACGGCGCCCCTGCGTGGAGCAGCCGCACCGCTGCTGCTGCTCGGTGCCATGGCCGCCGCAGCCGCGCTGGTCGCCGACGTGTGGCTGGCGGCCGGGCTGGCCGCCACGGTCGGCACCGGCCACTGGACGCCGGCCCGGTCCACCGCCCCGGGCGGCGGCCTCGACCCGGGCTCGGTGGTGGTGCTGCTGCGTGACGGGCCGGGCGCGGTGCTCGCCCCGGGCGCCAGCGAGCCGGTGTTCCACCTCGTCCTCGCCGCCACCGTGGTGGTCGAGATCGCCGCAGTCGTCGCCGCCGCGATCGGGATCGGACGACTGCACGAGCCGGGGGTTCCTCGGCGGTCGCTGCTGCGCCGTCACGAACTCGGCGACCTCACCGGCGCGAGGGCCCTCGCCCGGGCCCGGACGCTGCGCCCGGCCGCCGCGGACCTCGACGACGATGGGGCGGGGCTGCGCCTGCTGTCGGTCGACGGTCGGCCGGTGTCGATGTCGTGGGAGGACGTCGCGCTGGTCGTCATGGGGCCCCGGTCGAACAAGACCAGCGCCATCGCCGTGCCGACCGTCCTCGCCGCCCCCGGCCTCGCCGTCGCCACCAGCAACAAGGCCGACCTGTGGGCGCTGACCACCGGCATGCGCGGCGTCGCCGGGCCGGTGTGGACCTTCGACCCCCAGCGCATCGCCCACGCCCCGCAGCACTGGTGGTGGAACCCCCTGCGCTCCATCGCCGACGCCGACCCCGCCGAGCGCGTCGAGGCCGCCGCCCGCCTCGCCGGGCACTTCGTCGGCACCATCGCCGGCGAGCGCAAGGACCCCTTCTTCCACGCCGCCGCCGAGCAGATCCTCACCGCCACCCTGCTCGCCGCCGCCGTCTCCGGCGGGTCGATGCGCCAGGTCGTGGACTGGCTGCAACCCGGCCAGCGCGGCGCCATCGCCGCCCTCGACCACGCCGGCGCCGCCACCGAGGCCGCCGACCTCGAGGCCACCCTCACCGGCGCCGACGTCACCACCAAGGGCATCTACCAGACCGCCCGCACCGCCACCAAGGCCCTGACCAGCGAGCGGATCATGCGCTGGATCACCCCGCCCGACACCTGGCGCACCCCGCCGGCCGACGGCGCCGGGCCCGTCGAGCTGGACCTGTGGGACCTGCTCGCCGCCGCCCGCCGCGGCCCCGCCACCCTGCACCTGCTGTCCAAGGAGGGCGCCGGCACCGCCGCACCCGTCGTCACCGCCCTGGTCGACCGCGTCCTGGAGATCGCCGAACTCCTCGCCCAGGCCGAAGGCGGACGGCTCGAACCACCCGTCGTCGCCGTTCTCGACGAGGCTGCCAACATCTGCCCCATCCGCGCCCTGCCCCAGCTCTACAGCCACTACGGCTCACGCGGCATCCAGGTCCTCACTATGCTGCAGAGCTACCAGCAGGGCGCCGGGGTCTGGGGCGAGCAGGGCATGCAGGCCCTCTGGTCCGCGGCCACCGTCAAGCTCGTCGGCGCCGGCGTCGACGACCACGCCTTCCTGCAACGCCTCTCCGGACTGATCGGCGACCACCACGTCGAACGCGTCTCCACCAGCGTCGACCGCACCCGCGTGTCCCGGCAGTACGCCCGGGCCCGCGAACCGATCCTGCCCGCCTCCGCCCTGCGCGCGATCACCCGCGACCACGCCGTCCTGCTCACCACCGGCCGCAAGGCCGCCCTCGGCCGGCTCCATCCCTGGTACCGCGAACACCACCACACCGACATCGCCGCCTACGCCGACACCGCTCTGAGCGAGCTGCGGCGCTCGGCCGTCGCGGCCCTCGGCCCCGACAACCCCGTCAACCGCCCCGCCGACAGCACTCCGGGAGTCCCGCGATGACCGACCCCGCAGCCCGACTCGTCGCCGAGCTCGCCGCCCGCGTCGAGGCCCTCGAGGCCTGGCGCGCCTACCAGAGCGACCTGCTCGACGAGCTGCTCAACGGCGCACCCGACCCGCCCGGCCGCGCCGACGGCGGCGAGGACGGCGAGATCGACGACGCCCACCTCGACCTCACGATCGCCATCGACGACCTCGTCGTCTGGGTGCACAGCCACGTCACCTCGATGGTCGCCCGTCCGCTGCGCGGTGAGTTGACCTGGTGCCCCGTCTGGTGGGAGCACACCGAGGCCGTCTTCCGCTTCGAAGCCCTGTTCCGCGCCTGGACCGAACTCGCCGCCGAGCCCGGGACCGCGCTGTCGGTCTGGATCCGCGACCACCTCGACCCCTGCCTGCGCGAGCTCCTCTCCCCCGTCGGCCCGTTCGCCGACTGCGCTCACAACGAGCGCTACCGCTCCATCACCACGCACACCCCGGTGCCCACCCTGCCCACCCGGTCCCCGACCTGACCACCGGTCCCGCTGTGCGCACCGTCCTGCTCGGCACCGGCGGGCTCGTCGCCACCCTGCTGCTGCCCCTGCTGCTCATCGGCGCCCTCCTGGGCACCCTGCCCGGGCCCGCCGGCATCGACGACGGCACCGTCGCGGCGGTCGGGAACCTCGCCGCACCCGTCCCGTTCCCGGGCGACAACAGCGGCTGCACGGTCGCCGACCCCACGGGCGGCCGCTGCCTCACCCCCGCCACCCGCCACGCGCACGACGAGGTCGTCCGCGTCTTCGGCGCGCCCGGCCCGGGACGGCCGATCCGTTCCGCGGGCTGCTGGGACGCTCACGCCTGGAACCCGAGCAGCGACCACCCCCGCGGCCGTGCCTGCGACTACTTCCCCACCGCCGCCGGTGTCTTCCCCTCCGGGCAGGACCTCGCGAACGGCTGGGCCCTCGCCGACTGGCTCCGCGCCCACGCCGACACGCTACGCGTCAAGTACCTCATCTGGCAGGGCCGCTTCTGGTCACCCACGACTCCCGACCGCGGCGGCTGGGGGCGCCCGTACACCGGCGGCGGGGTCTACGACGCGACCGATGCGACCGGCGGGCACTACGACCACGTCCATGTCAGCTACTCGGCCTAGCGTGCACGGTGCCGCCGGATGCGGGGTTCGGGCACCGTCCGTCGAGCGGACTGTCCACAGGTCGGTCCGGCGTCGGTTGCCGACGAGCCGGTGCAACCCGGAGGCTCACGGGATGTTCCGCTGCCGACCCGGGCTCGCCGCCGCCGTGCTCGTCGTGCTGGCTGCCGTGGTCAGCACGACGACGCTGCGGGTCCCGGTCAGCGCGGCCGATCGGGCCGGATGCTCGACGCTGACGATCAGGCCGACGACCGATCGCGAGACGGGGCAGCCCGTGGCGACGGTCTTCGCGGACGGGTGCGTGGACGGTGCCGGTCGTGACCTCCCGCCGGAGGTGGCGGGCTGGCGGATCGCGCTCGCGGCCTGGACGGCCCTCGACCGGCCGGTCGCACGGGTCTCGGTCTCCTACGCGGGCGCGGACGCCCTGTCGTTCGGTGCCGACGAGCTGCCCGGCCGCCCCGTCCACGGCCCGGACCGGACGTCGTCGCGGGGTTTCGACCTGCGTCGTGACGGCCTGTGGCATCTTCTCCCGCTGCTCGGTCTGCTCGTCGCCCTGGCCTGGTGGCGCCTGGTGCGCGCGATACGGGCGAGGGGCGTCGTCGTCGTGGTGCTCCGGGGATGACGGCCGGCGGCGGTCACCGTGTCCGCCGGTAGGCGCACACCACGCGGGGAGCGAGTTCGACGAGGACGCTCCCGAGGACCGGATCGGCGAGATCGGCCGGGCAGCGGCGGCGGATGGCACCGACCAGCTCGACGGCGGCAGCCCCGAACCGGGTCGTGAGGGCCCGGTCGACCTCGGCGGGTTCGCGCGGAAGGCCGAGGCCGCACGCCTCGTCCACCAGGAGCCGGGCGCTCCCCACCACCAGCGGGGCACGGGGCGGCACCGTCGACAGGACGGTCACGATCCTGCCTCCCGGCGAGAGCAGCTCCGCTCCGCGGATCAACGACGGCGGCATCGACACCGGCGCGGCGTTGGCCGTGGCGACGTCGACGACGAGATCGACCGGACCGGCGACCGGCTAGCGCGCGGCCGGGTCCGTACGGCGGACGGGCTTGGGAACGGAGCGGAGTCCGACCCGGGGCGTGAGGCCGCAAGGTCACCGACCAGCAGCGTAAAGCTGCGCGAGCGAACGGCCGTGACCGGAGGCACGGCCGCACAACTCGGTCCTGAGACGAGCTCGACTCTGCGGTCGCCAGACCGACGACACCGAGCTGCCCACCGGTGCGCAAGGTGCATCGTCAGTAGTTCAGCCCGGTCGGCGGCTTGATGGGGAAGTGGTCACAGCTAGTTACGGCTCTCGCGCCCGAGCAGTCCACGCCGTCATCGAGGACCTAACCAGCCGGTCGCGGGCACTCATTCGCGGTCCCCTCGACGCCGTTCGTGGACTCCCGCGGATATCAATAATTCGTACAGATCGGACACCTTCTCCGTTGAACCGCGAGTGTGAGCATGGCTGAACAGCATGCGCTGCTTGGCACGGGAGAGCGCAACGAACAGGGTCGACGCACCCTCGCGATCACCAGGGTGATGGCTCCACCACGTGTTGTCGTCCAGCCCGAGCAGGATCACGGTGTCGTACTCGAGGCCCTTGCTCTTGTGGATGGTCAGGAGCGATACGGCGTCACGTCCGGCGAACCGGTCGAAGACAGCCGGCCATGTAGGCGGGACGCTGCACCTCCCGAGGTGCGCGCGGAGGGCGTCGACGGTGCTGTCCAGCAGCCACAGGTCGCGGTACGCGGGATGGAGGTTGCGGAAGGCTGCCGGACCTCCCGCGTAGCGCACTGCGTGATCGACGAGTGCCCTGGCGAGCGGTTCGGTCGGGTGACGACTCGCGATCCTGTGCTTCCATAGGTCGACGTGCCTGCCGAGACTCTCCGAGATCTGTCGCCGCTCAGCGGCGCCCTCGGCGTCCTTGAGCCAGGCGAGGTGCTCGCTGACCGTCGTCCAGGCGTCGGGGTCACGAGCGCCAGCCATCAGGCGCAGCAATGGCAGGACCACACCCGTGATGGGCGAGGCGAGCAGGTCCTGGAGCGGGACACCCTCGACCACGTCCTTGCTGTCGTTGCGCACCTGCAGCCCGGCCTCCGCGAACGCATCCGAGATCTCCGCCTCCGCCTGCTCCGACTTCTGGCGGACAAGCAGGGCGTAGTCGCCCGGTGCTGTCCCTCGCTCGTTCATGTCGTCGCTGATCCACGTTGCGATCGTCTCGGCCTCCTCCCGTCGCCGACCGAACCGCCAGATCCACGAGTGATCGCCACTGATCGTGGTCGCGCTCGACGCCACCACGGCGGGCGACGCACGGTCCAGGCTCAGGGCGACAGCGTGCTGCAACGCCACCAGGCCCGCGGCGGACCGGCGATTCAGACGGAGGGTGAAGGCTGTCGGACCGAAGGAGGATGCGAACGTGGCGAAGGCGTCCGGCCGGGCACCAGCCCACTCCATGATGCGTTGCTTCTCGTCCCCCACGACGGTCACGACGACGTTAGATCCGGCGAAGAGCGACTCGAGCAGATCGAACTGAGCGTAGGTGGTGTCCTGGAACTCGTCGACGAACACATAGGGGAAGGTGGCTCGCACGGCTCGGGCGAGTGGCGGCGACGATCGTTGGGCGAGCTCCGCCAATCGATTGATCATGAAGAAGGTCAACTGCCCGGTTCGGACTGGATCGTTGCTCGACCACCAGGCGGCGATCTCCTCGTCGTGCGGGCCCTGATCGTGGTTCGTCTCGCGCAGGCGGTGCGGGCCCAGGACTCTCACCTCGAAGTCGAGGCCTGCTTGCTTAGACACGGGTAAGCCCGCCCGGAGGGCCTCCATCACGGCCTTGCCGCTCACGTTCGGCGCTTTGATCCACTCGTAGCCGCTGATGGGTCGGTGCTCGGGCGGTAGAAGCAGCCGGAAGCGGTCGACCAGGGACTTGGCGAAGGCGTCAAACGTCATGGAGACGAAGCGACGGCCTAGGACCGGGCCAACGCGGGTGCGGACTCGTTTGCCGAGGTTGTCGGCGGCGTCCCGCTTGAACGAGATGGCGAGGATACGCTGCGGCGGTGCGCAGCATCCGGTCATCAGCAGGTAGGCCGCGCGCTGGGCTAGGAACTCTGTCTTCCCCGCGCCGGGTCCGGCCGTGACGTGAGCGTTGCCCCGGTAGCGGACCGCGTCCAGAGCGGCGGGCTCCAGCTCGTCGATGCCCACCGGGGCCCATCCATCTGCCGGCTCAGGCATCAGGCACCTGCTCGATGCTGCTCTTTACGTAGCGCAGGAGGGCTTTGATCTCGTCCGGAGCATGATCGGCGAGTCGGTCGTCCGGAATGACAGCCAGCGCGCGGGCGTGGGTCGAGGGCTTGCCCCGTCCCAGGAACAGGTATCGGTAGAAGCCGTAGTCGAGTCCCGTGACTGGCGATCGCTCTTCGTAGCCGCTGCCGAGGACCGTATTCTGTGCATCGCCGCGCCCGCGGGGCCCCTGCTGACCCGGCCCCAAACGCCGGTACTCGTCCGGGAACGCGGTGAGCATGCTCATATCCAAGTCCAGCGGCTCGCAGAAAAAGATCCCGTACTGGCGGAGGTGCTCCGTCCATGCGCGCAGCACTGTGTCGTGCTCTGGGGAGTCGGGCTGAACGCCTTCGAGCGACTCCGCCGACAACGGGCCGCCGGCGTGCACAGCCCCCTCGGGCCGGCAGGCGGTCAGCTCGCGAACAGCGGTCCTGATGCGCTCGATCCCGGCCTCGTGCCGCCCGCGGTCAAGGTCGAGCAGGGTGGCGTGCGGGATCCCGAGATCATTCAGCAGTCGCCACAGGTGGTGGACGTGCCGCCCACCCAGTGGCACGACGGCGACGCTCGACCGGTCGACCGGGATCCCCAGCGCATCGCCGATCCGGGGCAGCACGGCCTGCTCGGAGCTGCCCTCGCCAAGGATCACGAAGCTGGCGAAGTACATCTCGGGATGGCGCATCACGGCCTCCTGCACGTACTTGGCCTCCTCCTCGGGGTCCGCGGGCAGCGTGATGCGGCTGATGGCCGACCGTCCCGCCTCGCACCGGAAGTAGCGGACCTGATCGGGTCTGATCCGCGACATGACGCTCGCCGAGTGGCTGGAGATGAGGGCCTGCACCCGGTGCCGTACGGCGAGGTCCTGCAGTTGCCCGACGATGCGGGCGAGGTAGAAGGGCGAGAGGTTGTTTTCCGGCTCCTCGACCGCGACGACCGTGAGCGCCGGCAGCTGGAGATCGGCGGTCTCGAACCGGTCGGGGGCGTCGGAGGCGGCCTGCTCGACGTCGATGGTGGCGGCGGTCAGGGCGAGGTAGAAGAGCGACCGCTGACCGTCACTCAGGTCGTCGACGTCCCGCTCGCGTCCCTCCTCGTCGGGCCGCAGGAAGAAGGACGCCCCACGGATAAATTCCTCAAGCCGCACGTCGATCGCCCGGACCCCGAGGTGGGCATCGGTGTTGGCTGCGTGCACCTCCTTCCACCTGGAGTCCATTGCGGTCACGATCGTCTCCACTCCCTGCTCGGCCTCGAACGCGTCGCTGAGCGACTTACCGCCGTCCTTCAGTGCGCCCTTCAGCTCGTCCGACCACTTGATCGCGTTCCATAGCCGGCCCTTCATGAGCGCTCCGACCTGGGACATGGCGTCGCGCACCGCGGGGACGTAGACGACCTGGAGGTAGGTGCGCTCGTGCGGGGGGAGCGGGAACCGATTGTCGTCCGACGGCTCATCCTCGAACGACGTGATCGCGTCGATGCGCGAGTCAATGAGGCCATCGAGGCCGTTGTCCTGCCAGGTGGCGTCCAGCCGGACACGACAGCGCAGGGCGCCGTCCACGTCCGCGCAGACGTGCTGGAAGAACGCGGGAACACCCGAGTCGGCAACTGTGTCTTCCTGGCTCAGCTCCGGGAACGACAGGTGCACCTCGATCGCAAGCTGGCGCTCGGCGGTCGCGCTCTCGCCCCGCCGGACGTGGAAGTCGCCGCGTCGGAGCCGCCGCTGAGCGGTCGTCGAACCGAACACCCGGAGCAGGGCCTGCATGGCCGCCGTCTTCCCGGACCCGTTCGCGCCAACGAGCGCTGTGAGGTCGGGATCAAAGTCGATCTCGGTCCGCTCGTCGAAGCAGCGAAAGCCCTCAACGACGATTCGATCAACGCGCACAGTCAGTCAACTCCAGTTCGGTCGGCTCGGACTCCTTCGCTCCCCGTGACCGATCTGCTACACGCGGGTGGTCAACCGACCGTACGGCGCTGACAAGGTTGGTCGCAGCCCATCGCGCTAGAGTGAGGTCCTCGACCGCTCAAGCAAGCCGCACGATGCGCGCAGGCCATCTGTGCGGAGCCGAACAGTCACCCGACTCGGTCACGTAGTCCCGTGAGCGACGGCTGGGGGCAAGTGGATCTCACCGTGCCCGCCGGCCGAGTCGGTGACGACGACGGCGGCCAACCGGGCGTGACCGGGCGGCCGGGCGGAGCACCAGTGCCAGTTGGCGAGGTGCTCGGCGAGGACCTCGCAGGTGGGCGGCCGGTCGAACAGCCGGTTGAGGTCGCGGTGCGCGAGCCGTGTGGCGACGTGCTGCTCGATCTCGTCACGCATGTCGTCGTCGACGACCACGCCGGGTTCCACCAGGCTCGCGGCCTCGAACACGAACTCCACCGAGATGTCGTGCCGGTGGGGCCGCGGGGCGGGGGTCGCTGGTGTGGGTCGGTGCAGTGTCAGGAGCGCGGGGAACGCCACCCGGACCCGCCCGCGGTAGCGGGGGCCCGGCGGGTCGGCGGCCGGGGTGCCGAGCCCGAGGGCACGACCGAACGTCCTCATGCGGCCGGCCCCCTCGTGGCGGGGTGCAGGTGGGTGACCGAGCGGTAGACGGGCGCGGTCCGCCCCGGCTGCGCGCACACCGCGTACACCCAGGCCTGGAAGCCCTCGGCGGCGAACTCCCGCGCCAGCTCCAGCGCGGCACCCGCCGACTCGGCGACCGCGAGGCGGGTCTCGTCGCGCAGGACCGTGCCTGCTCGCCGCTCGACGGTGCGCGCCTGGATCTCGTACCGCTGATCCACTGCTTCCTCCTCACCTTCCCGACGCTGTGGTCGACGGCAACAGATCAGCACCACATCCGGACCTCCCGCCAGGGGACGGAGGTGGACAGCCGAGTTGTCCGGAGACGCGGCGGGCGGTGCACCCCGCAGGGGCCGGTGTTCCGGACAGACCGGTTGTCCACAACGTCCGTGGACGCCCCCCGTCCGGATGCCCGACGATGCCCGTAGCGCCCGCGAGGGCACACCGGCAGGACGACGGGGGTGGCGATGCCTCGCCAGGCACGTGAGCTGCGGCCGCACGAGTCGGCCCGGGCCTTCTTCGGGGCCGAGCTGCGCCACTGGAGGTTGCGCCGCAACTACTCGCAGGACGACCTGGGACGGCTCACCCTGCACAGCGGCGACCTGATCGCCAAGGTGGAGAAGGCCGTGCGGTGGCCGACCGAGCCGCTGGCCCAGCGGTGCGACCTCGTGCTCGACACGGGCGGCGAGCTGTGCCGGCTCCTGCCCCTGGTCCTGTCCGAACGGCCGTCCGGCGGCGACGGGTCGGCGGCTCGGCCGGCGTCCTGGCTGCCCGCGCTCGACGCGGGGACCGTCGCCCGCCCCGCCGAGCAGGACGCCCTGGTCGACGCGGTCCTGGCGGCGGGCGCATCGCCCCAGCCGAGGACGGTGCTGCTCACCGGCCCGGGCGGCTTCGGCAAGACGACCCTGGCCCTGCGCGGCTGCCACGACGGCCGGATCACCGCGTCCTTCGACTCCGTGCTCTGGGTCGAGCTGGGCCCGGAGTGCGACGACGCCCGCGTCCTGCACCTGGTCGGCGACCTGTGCGAGCGCCTCGGCGGGGAGCGTCCGGGCCTGTCCACCGTGGACCAGGCGGGCTTCCGGCTCGCGGAGGCGCTGGGCGACCACCGCGCGCTGCTCGTGCTCGACAACGTCTGGACGGCGAGGGCGCTCGCCCCGTTCCTGCTGGGCGGCACCCGCACGGTCCGGCTGGTGACCACGCGCGACGTGGGCGTCGGCCGGGCGACGGCGGGCACGATCGCCCTCGGCCCCATGACCGACGCCCAGACCGCGCAGCTCATCGCCGACAGCAGTCCGATGCCGCTGGACGGTCAGGACGGCCTGCCGGCCCTCGCGGCGGCGTGCAGCGGGTGGCCCCTGCTCGCGTCGGTGGTCGCCGGCACCGTGGCCAGGGACCTGCTCGGCGGCGCGTCGGAGGCGGTGGCGCTGTCCCGCGCGCTGACCGCCGTGCGGGACGAGGGCCCCGAGGTGTTCGACGCCGACGACGCGGGACGGCGCGAGGGCACGATCGGCCGGGTGATGATGGGCAGCCTGGGTCACCTGGACGGTAACGTCACCCTCCGCGGGACGAGCGGCCTCGCCGACCGCTACCTCGACCTGGCGGTCTTCCCTCCCGCGGTGCCGATCCCCGTGCCGGTCCTCGCGGCGTGGTGGGAGGCCGAGCACGGGTGGACCGCGACGGGGGTCCGGCAGTTCGCGCGGGCCCTGGCCGACCGGTCCCTGCTCGACGCGTACGACGCCGCCGCCGACACTCTCGTGCTTCACGACGTCTTCCGGGCCTGTCTGACGTCGCGGTCGCGCAGGAACCTGCAGGACGTCCACAAATCGCTGGTCACCGCCGTCCGCCCGCTCGCGGCGGGCGGCTGGCACGAGCTCGACCCGGCCCACGCCTACCTGTGGCACCACCTCAGCCACCACCTCCAGTACGCGGGCTTCGAGCAGGAGGTCGTCGAACTCCTCTCGAACCCGCGGTACCTGATCGCCAAGCTGCACTCTTTCGGACCGACCGCCTTCGCCGGTGACACCGCTGCCCTGGCGGCCGTCCGGGAGCGCGGCGGGACCGCGGTCGCGGTCGCCGAGACCCTCCTGCACGCCGTCCACCTGGTGGACGGTGCGGGACCGGCCGCCGACACCGCCGCGACGATGCTGGTCGCCCTCGGCCGGTCCGGCCTGCTCGATCCCGCCCGGGCCGCCGAGCTGCGGACCTTCACCGACCGCGGCTTCGACCTGCGGTGGTCACGGCTCGCGGAGGACTCCGGGGACGGCCACACCGGCGCCGTCACGTCGGTGGCCGTCACCGCAAACCGGGTCGTGTCGGGCGGCGAGGACGGCACGGTCCGCGTCTGGGACCGCCGCTCCGGGCGGCTGGTGCGGGTGCTGCGGGGCAACCACGGATGGGTCCACGCCGTCGCGGTGTCGTCGGACGGGGACTTCGTGGCGGCCGCGGGGGACGACCGCGTGGTCCGCCTGTGGCGGCTGTCGTCGGGGGCCCCGCTGGGCGCGTTGGCCGGGCACAGCAGGCGCGTCCGCTCACTGGTCCCGCTCCCCGGCGGCCGTGAGCTGGGCTCCGCCGGGGAGGACGGCGCCGTTGTCGTGTGGTCGGTCCGGGAGCGCGCGAAGCGGCGCGACCTCACGACGACCGGGCGGCCCGTGTGGTCGATCGCCGTGGACGCCACGGGGACGCTGCTGGCGACCGGCGGCGAGGACGAGGCGGTGCAGCTGTACGACGTCGACTCCGGCGCGCTGCTCGCCGAGGAGGGCGGGCACACCGACTGGGTGCGCGCGGTCGCGTTCGCCGCGGACGCGCCGCTGCTCGCGTCGGGGTCGGGTGACGGCAGCGTGTGCCTGTGGAGCGCCACGAGGAGCTCGTTGACGCTGCTGCGCCGCACGCCGACCGGCCAGCGGGTGCGGTCGGTGGCCGTCTCGCCGGACGGCGGCGTGGCCACCGCCGCCGGGGAGGACGCCGAGGTCCACCTCGTCACCGCGGCGAGCACCGCGGTCCGGGCGGCGCTGCCCCCGACCGTCGACTGGATCCGGTCGCTCGCCGTCGACGACGGCGAGACGATCCTGGGCTGCGAGGACGGTGGCGTCCGCCGCCTGCGGGACGACCAGGCGTGGGCCGCCGGCCCGCTGGAGCTGTCGGCCGGCCGCGGAACGGTGTGGTCGACGGCGTTCAGCCCGAGCGGCGACCTGGGGTTCCTGGGCCACCACGACGGCACGGTGGAGGTGGTCCGGGCGCAGGACGGCGGGACGGTGTCGTCCTTCCGGGGCGGGACCGGACGGGTGTGGTCCGTCGCCTCGACCGACCAGGTCCTGGTCGCCGCGGGCGGCGACGGAGCGGTGCGGATGTGGGACATCGGGGCCGGTTCCCTGACGGCCACGCTCACGAGCGAGGCCGGGCGAGCGTGGGCGGTCGCGATCGACGCGGCGGGCGAGTCGGTCGCGATCGCGTCGGGCCGGGGGACGCTGTCGGTGTGGGACGTCGGCACGCAGGAGTGGCGCTGGCGGACCAGTGCCCACACCGGCCGAACCCGGAGCATCGCGTTCGGGCCCGACGGCCGCACCCTCGTCACCGGCGGAGCGGACGGGTTCACCCGCGTCTGGGACGTCGCCACCGGCTCGCCGGTCTCCGCCCGGGCCTCGGGGACGAGCTGGGTCCGGTCCGTCGCGCTCGACCGGACGGGTGCCCGCACGGCGTCGGGGCTCGGCTCGGGGGACATCACCGTCGGCGCCCTCGACGACGACGGCGCAGCGACGCACCTGTTCGGGCACACGGGGCGCATCCTCGCCCTGGAGTTCGTCGGCGGCGACCGGTTGGTGTCCGCGGCCGCGGACGGCACGATCCGGCTGTGGTCCGTCGACGGACAGCACCAGCTCGCGCTGGTCCGGGTCGACGCCTCCCTCCAGTGCGCCGCGGTGCACCCGTCGACCGGTAGCGTGCTGGCCGGCAGCTCGGCGGGGGTCGTCGCGCTGGACGTGAGGCACGAGCAGGAGTGACGCAGCGGGTGGAGCACCTCGTTCCCACGATCGACGACGCCCCCGCCGGGGACGACCGACGCCCGGCCGCGTGGACCAGCACCGACACCCGCTCGTTCGCGTGGAGCGTGCTGCACGAGCGACACCCGGTCCTGGTCGACACCGCCCGTGCCGCACACCCCTACGGACACCGCCAGGCCGATGCGCTCACCCGGCTCGTCGAGGAGTCCACGGCAGGGGAACTCCTCCCCCTGCCCCCGGACCGGCACGACGCGGCGGCGTGGTCGGCGTGGACCTCCGCCTGGGTGGGACGGAGATGGGACGCCGCACCGTTCCTCGGGGCCGAGAGTTACTTCTACCGCCGCCTGCTCGACGCCGTCGACTTCTTCCGCCCGGGGCCGTGGTTCTGGCTCGATCCATTCGCGCACCAGAAGGACGCGGAGCTGGCCGATCCGGCCCTGGTCGAGGCGCTGGGAGCCCTAGACGGCCTGCCGTCGCTCCCGAGGACCGAACGAGCCGCCACCCTGATCACCGACGCCGTCTGGGGCAACAAGGCCGACCTCGGCTTCGCCGCCCACCAGCACGGGACCGGGTCCGCCGCTGCAGCCGGACCCGACTCCGTCCTGGTCGACCAGACGGAGGGACTGCTCGCCGCCCTGACCGCCGCCGGGGGCGGCACCGTCTGCTTCATCGCCGACAACGCCGGCCGCGAGCTGCTGGCCGACCTGGTGCTGATCGACGACCTCCTGGCCGGCGGGTGGGCCGACGAGGTCGCGCTCCACCTCAAGCCGACCCCGTACTACGTCTCCGACGCCACCACGGCCGACCTCGCGTCCTGCCTGCGCAGGCTCGAACGCGCGGGCGGCCACGCCGAGTCCGTCGGTCGGCGCCTGCGCGACGCATTCCGCACCGGCCGGGCACGCGTCCGCACCCACTGGTTCTACTGCGCCCCCCTCGAGTTCCCGGCGATGCCCGCCGACCTCGCAGGCGAGATCGCAAACTGCTCGACGACGATCCTCAAGGGCGACCTCAACTACCGCCGGGTGTTCGGCGACCGCCACTGGCCCGCGCCCACTCCGACCCAGCAGGCGGGCGGCTATTTCCCGAACCCGTTCGCGGTGCTCCGCACGCTCAAGTCCGACGTCGTCCTGGGTCTCGACGAGACCGTCGCCGACCGGCTGGACACCGCGGACGCGGGGTGGCGCACCAGCGGCCGGCACGCCGTGATCCAGTTCGTCGACCCGGCCACGGCACGCGAACCACGACGCTGAGGCGGGACGGACCTGGAGCACGGGTCCGGTGACGCGTCGGCGCAGCGGGGGCCCGCGGACAGCGGCAAGGCCGCCGGGCAGGACCTGCCGCTCCCGGGTCGCACTGTGCGCGCGTCCGATCCCCCCGGCCGGCGACGGGTGGGATCGACGCCGACGAATACTAGGCCGAACGGGTGACCAGGACCGGAACGACCACGGGGCCGCGGCCGCGCTGGTACGCCTCCAGGTGCGACCACGCGATGACCACGACCGACCACGCCATGACCACACGACGCCGCAGCATCTGCTCGACCGGGCGGGAGGAGAGCACAGGTGACCACATCGAGACGGATCCCGATGCTGCTGCTCGCGGTGCTGGTCACGTCGGCGTGCTCGACCCCGGCGGAACCGCCTCCTTCGACCCCGGTTCCTCCGGACCCCGCTGCGCAGGCCCTGGAGGCCTACGAGCGGTTCTGGGCGCTGGCGCAGGAGGCCTACGCCGCGCCGGGCGCGCGCGACTGGGCGCCCGAGGCGGCCGGTGTCGCCTCCGGCGCCGCGCTGGAGGGGTTGCTCCGCGACATCCGCAACTACGCCGAGTTCCCAGCGCACACCGAGGGGGCCGTGTCCCGCGCCCCCGTCGTCGCCGATGTCACCGACACGACCGCCTTGGTCGTCGACTGCGTGGACCTCGGCGACTCGCGGCTCGTCGCCGACCGCACCGGTGAGGTGCTCGACGACCTCGCCAACCGCGTGCAGCGCTACACCTACCGGGCCGACATCGTCCTGCGCGACGACCGGTGGCTGGTCGACCGGACCGACGCGGCCCAGGACGAGCCGTGCTGACCGCGCTCGGCGTGAGCATGGCCCTCGTCGCCGCGGGCCCGTACGTCAGCCAACCGCCGCCGGGCGGCTGCGTCGTGGAGGACCTCCTCGGCCGCTGCCTCGTCTCGGCCGTGGATCCGGGCCGTCCCGGGCGAGCCGAACCCGAACGGCCGGCGGAGGCGACGGACCGCCGGTCCCCGCGACCGGCGGACGGCGACGACGGCACCGACGGCCCACCACCGCCGCCGCCTCCTCCGAACTACCTCGTGCGGCCCTTCGGGGACGGCGGTTGGGTCCGCGGCGGGCCCGAGCTCCCGGACCCCGCGGAACTGCTCGCCGCACAGCCGCAGGCTCCGGACGCGCCGGCGGTGGACCCGGGTGTGCTGGCGCAGGAGGCGATCGAGGCGTTGGAGATCGCACCACCGGAACTGCGGCTGTCGGTGGACGGCACCGGCTTCGTCGGGGTACCGGTGTGGCTCTGGCTGGAGGGCGGGGAGGCCGCCACCGGTCCGGTGTCGGCGACAGCGACGGCGGGCGGGGCGCGGGTGACGGCGACAGCACGACTGTCGACGGTGGAGTGGGCCATGGGTCCCCCCGGCGAGCTGGTGCGGTGCGCCGGTCCGGGTACACCGTGGACGGGGCAGGACGGGACGTCCCCGGACTGCGGCTACGTCTACACGCGGCGCTCGCTCCCCGAGCGGACCGCGGGCCGCGGGGTGTGGACGGTGACCGCGACCGCGGTCTGGAGCGTGACGTGGTCGGGGGTCAGCGCCGGCGCCCCGGTGGAGGGCACCGACACGGTGTCGCTGGCCAGTGAGGCGGCCCTGCCGGTCGGGGAGCTGCAGGTGCTGGTCGGCGGTGGTGACCGGTGACCGCGTCCCCGGCGACGTCGCCGTCCGTACGTCGCCCGGCAGCGGCGGTGCCGACGCTACCGGTGCGGCGGTCGTCGCGGAGGGTGCTGCTGGCGGTGGTGGTGGGTGTGGTCGGGGCGTTGCTGGCGGTGTACGCCTACCGGGCGGCGGTGGCCCGGGAGGGTGTGGTCGCGCTGGTCCGCGACCTGCCGGTCGGGTCGGTCGTGCAGGTCGGCGACGTCCGGGAGGTGCTGCTGCCGCCGGGCAGCGGCCTGGCGACCGTGCCGTGGCGGGACGTGGACGGCGTGGTCGGGTTGGTCGTGTCCGACGGGTTGCGGGCCGGTCAGGTCCTCACCCCGGGCTCGGTGACCACCGAGCAGGTCCCGGCGCCGGGACAGGCGGTCGTCGGGTTGTCGGTCGAGGCGGGCCGGTTGCCGGCGACCGGGTTGCGGCCCGGCGACGAGGTGCTGGTGGTGCTCGGAGCCGGCGCGCCGCCGCGACGGGCGGCGGTCGTGGCCGCGGGCGACGCGGACCTCAACGCGCGCCGCACGGTCGATGTGCTGGTGGCCCAGGCGGACGCCGAGGAGCTCGCGCTGGCCTCGGCGGAGGGCCGGGTCGTGATTGTGCTGATCGGCAGGGGGTGAGCCGGGTGTTGATCGGGATGGTGTCGGCCAAGGCCAGCCCGGGCGTGACGACCTCGGCCCTCGCGCTGGCGTCGGTCTGGCCGCGCTCGGCACTGGTGGTGGAGGCCGACCCGTTCGGCGGGGACGTCCGCGCCGGCCTCGCCGCCGGGCAGTGGCCCCCGTCCTCGGGCCTGGTGGAAGCGGTGGCCGACCTGCGTTCGGTGAGCCTGGACGAGGCGTTGGCGCGGCGGGTGCACCGGCCGGCGGCGTGGGCGCCGCCGGTGCTGGCCGGGCTCGGGTGCGTGGGGCAGGCCGCCACGCTGCCCTGGGGACGGCTAGGGGCTGACCTGGGCCGTGTCCGGGACGCGGACGTGATCACCGACTGCGGCCGCTATCTGCCCTCAGACGGGGTGCTCGGCCTGCTGCGGGAGTGCTGGCTGGTCGTACTGGTCTGCGGTTCGTCGCTGCGGGCGGTGCGGTCCGCCGCCCGGGTCGGGTCGCTGCTGTCCCGGGATCTGGGGTGCCCGCCGGGCGATCCGCGGCTGTCGTTGCTGGTGGTCGCACCCGACGACCCGTACGGGTCCGCGGAGGTCGCAGGGGCGTGCGGGCTGCCGCTGCTGGGTGAACTGCCCGACGACCCGCGGGCGGCCGGCGTGTGGAGCGACGGCGGCGCGTCGTGGCGCGGGTTCGGGCGCAGCCCGTTGCAGCGCTCGGCCCGCCGGTTGGCCGAGCGCATCACCGGGACCGACGATCCCGACGCCGTCCGTCCGCGCGGGGAGGACCGACCCAGGGACGACGGGCGCGGGGAGAGCCGCAGCCGCGACGACGGGAGCTCGACCGGATCCGGGACGACGCCGCCGGTCGCCCGGCGGGGCCGGGGGGCGGCATGAAGGGTCGGACGCCGCAGCGGATGAACGGGGCCCGCCCACCGGGTGGGGACCTGACGTTCGTCCAGGAGACCCCTGCCCCGGCCGGGCGGATCGCGGACGGATCGCCGAGCGACGCGGAGCGCTCCGACGCCGACGGCCCGGTCCGTGGCGGTGCAACCGGCCGGGTGCCGGCGGATCCCGAGGTCACCCGGCGGGTGCACGAGGCGGTCGTGCGGCGGCTGGGCGTGGAGCTGCGGGGTCGGTCGCTGACCCCGGCCGACCAGCGCCAGCTGCTGCTGTCGTGGGTCCAGGAGGAGCTGGACGGTGAGGCCCGGCGACGCTCGGTCGGCGGTGAGCCGCAGCTGAGCGCGGCGCAGGAACGCGCGGTGGTCCGGGCCGTGGAGAACGTGCTGTGGGGCCTGGGCCGCATCCAGGAACTCCTGGATCTGCCCGGGGTGGAGGACATCCACATCCAGGGCAGCGAGCTGCCGGTGCTGCGCCTGTCGGACGGCTCGACCCGGTCCGCGGACGTGCCGGTGGCCGACACCGACGCCGACCTGATCGCGCAGATCCAGCACATCGCCGCCCACCACGGCAGCGCCGAACGGGCGTTCTCCCCGTCCCAGCCGTTCCTGAACATGCAGCTGCCCGACGGGTCGAGGTTGGCCGCGATCCGGGAGGTCGTCGCCCGTCCCGAGGTGACCATCCGCAAGCACCGCCTGGTCGACATCGGGCTGCGCGACCTGGTCCGGCTGGGCACGGTGTCGGCCAAGCTGGCCCGCTTCCTCGCCGCCCTCGTCGCCGCGCGGCAGTCCGTCCTGGTCACGGGGATGCCGGCGGCGGGGAAGACGACAGTGCTGCGCGCGCTCACCCGACAGGTCCCGGTCACCGAGCGGGTCGCGGTGCTGGAGACCGAGTTCGAGCTCAATCTCGACCGGCTGCCGAACCGGCACCCGTTGCTGTTCGCCGCCGAGTGCCGCCCGGGGTCGACCGAGCGCGATCCCGCGACCGGCCGCCCGGCCGGGGAGATCACGCTGTCCGACCTGCTGCACCAGGTGCTGCGGCTGTCGGTGACCAGGGTGGTGGTCGGAGAGGTCCGCGGCGCGGAGGCCCTGCCGATGCTGGAGGCGATGAACGCGGGCATGCCCGGATCGATGTGCACGCTGCACGCCGGCTCGGCGGCGGACGCGTTCGAGCGGCTGGTCACCGCCGCGATGAAGGGTGCCGGCGCGGGCTGGTCGGACCGGTTCCTCACCCGCCTGGCGGCCCAAGGCATCGACTACGTCGTGCACCTGCGCCACACCACCCTCCCCCACGGCGGACGCGGACGGTTCGTCGCCGAGGTCGCCGAGGTGACCGGCCCGGGCGAGGGCGGCGGGGTGGCGCTCAACCGGATCTTCGCCCCCACCGACCACGACCCGCGTGCGGTGTTCGCGCTGCTGCCGCAGAACCGCCGCCCGTTCGCCGAGGTCGGGATCGATCTCGGGTTCCTGCACGACACCGGCGAGGGGTGGGCGCGGTGAGCCTCGCCGAGATCGCCGCCGCCGGTGCCGGCGTCTGCCTGCTGCTGGCCGTCCTGCTCGCGGTCACCGCCCGCCGGACCAGCACCGGCACGACGCACCCGGCGGCCGAGGTCGGGCGGGTGGCGGCGCCCTCGCCGCCGTGGGTCACGGCGTTGCGGCGCGCGTGGTGGTCGGTCGGTGATCCAGCCGCGTCGGCCACGGCACGGCGCCGTCGCGTGCTGATCGCCGTCGGCGTCGGGGTGGCGGCGTGGGCCGTCACCGGATGGCCGGCCGCCGCGCTGGCGGTCGTCGCGGCGGGGTTGTGGCTGCCGTGGCTCCTCGGGTCGGCTCGCGAGGTCCAGGCCCGCATCGAGAAGCTCGAGGCGCTGGAGGGCTGGTGCCGGCGGATGGCCGACGTCCTCGCCGGCGGCGGCGCGGTCGGCCTGACCCAGGCCATCGCCATGACCGGTGCCCCGGGGATGTACGACTCGGGAGCCGGTGGTCGGGGTGGCGCGGCCCGGGCGGAGGAGCCGATCGCCGAGGCCGTGGCGGTGCTGGTCCGCCGCCTGCAGGACGGCGGGAACAGCCTGGACGGTGGCGGGGATGACCGGCGGGCGGCGCTGCGGGAGTTCGCCGACGCGATCGACGACCGTGCCGGGGACACCGTGGCCGCGGCCCTGCTGCTCGCGCTGGGGCAGCAGAGCGGCGGGATCGCCCCGGTGCTGCGCCAGCTCGCCGACGGGGTGGCCCGGGACGTCCGCGCCCGCCGCGACATCGAGGCCGCCCGCGCGGAGGACCGCCAGTCCATCCGACTGCTGCTGGTCATCCAGGCCGGGCTGCTGGTGGGCCTGGCCGCCGTTCCGACCTTCGCCGCCCCCTACGGCACCGCGGCCGGACAAGCCGTGATGGCGATGCTGCTGTCGGGCACCACCGCGTTGCTGGTCTGGATGCGGCGCCTGGCGCTGGGTCGCCCCGCCCCCAGGTTCTTCGGCGCGCACCTGGCCGGAGCCGGTGGGCGATCGTGAACCCCGGGTCGCTCGCCGCACTCGCCGCCGGTGGACTGCTCGGCGTCGCCGCCGTCCTCGCGCTCACCGCGACCTCGCGCCGCCACCCGGTCCTGTCCGCCGCGCTGGCCGCGCTCGACGAGCGGAGCACACCGCCCGTTCCGGACCACCCACCGGCGGGACGGGCGCGCGTGCTGCAGCCGCTGCTTCCCCTCCTGCGACGGCTCCCGGGCGGGGTCCCGGACGAGGACCTGGCGCTGCTCGGGATCGGCCGCGACCGGTTCCTGCTCGCCGCGGCCGGGTCGGCCGCCGCCCTGGCCGCGACCGGTCCGCTCCTGGCCGGGATGCTCGCCCTGCTCGGCGCGGGGCTGCCCCTGGTGGTCCCGGCCGGGCTGACCGCGGCGTCGCTGCTGGTCGGGTGGACATCGCACGCACGCCGGGTCCGGGACCGGGCACAGGACGCCCGCGACCAGCTGCGCTCCGCCCTGGTGGCCTACCTCCAGCAGGTCGGTCTGCTCCGCCACGGCGGCGCGGGGATCGCCACCGCGCTGACCCTGCCCGCGCAGGTCCTCACCGACAGCTGGGCCCTGCGCCGGCTGCGCGACGAGCTCGAGGTCGCACAGCGGGCCGGGCGGATGCCGTGGGACGGGCTGCGCGCCTTCGGCGAGCATATCGACCTCGACGACCGCGCCGACCTGTCGACCATCGCCGCGACCGCCGGGCAGGACGGTGCCGCGGTCGTCGGCACCCTGCTCGCCCGCGCGGAGAGCCTGCGCGACGAGCTGCTCGCCGACGAACACACCGACGCCCACCGCGCCAGCGGCCGGATGAGCACCCCCGGCGCCCTGCAGGTCGTCCTCATCGCCGCCTGGGTCCTCTACCCCGCCGCCACCGCCCTGCTCAGCACCACATGACCGGCACGACCCGACACAGGAGGACACACATGATCACCAGGTTCGCGATCCGGGCCCAGGAGCTGCTCTGGACGGTGCGCCTGCGGCTGGAGCCGCTCGACGAACGCGGCGGCGGCCGCAACTCCGACGAGGGCCTGCACATCGGCGCGGGCGCGATCATCGCCGGCACCATCGCCGCCGGGGTCGGCGCTTTCGTCGCCAACAGGCTCGGCCTGCTCGACCTGAACTGACCGTCCGTGCCGGCGATCCGACGCCGTCCCCCCACCCCGCCCGGCGTGTCCGGCGGGGCGGGGGTGGACGGAGGTGAGCGGGGCGGGGCCAGCAGCGTGGAGATGGCGCTGCTGTGGTCGGTGCTCCTGGCCTGCCTGCTCGCCGTCGTGCAGGTGGCCCTGCTGTCCTACGCCGGGCAGGTCGCATTCGGTGCCGCCCAGGACGGGCTGCGCACCGGACGCGCCTACGGCACCGCCGACATCGCCGCCGTCGCCCGACGCGATGCCGAGGACTTCCTCGCCCGCGCGGGCGGCACCCTGCTCACCGACACCACGGTGGCGGTCACCGTCGACCCGGGCACCGGGCTGCTGCGCGTCCGGGTCAGCGGCACCGCGCTGTCGGTCGTCCCCGGCGTGTCGCTGGGGGTCGACCGTGAGGCGGTCGGCGGGCTGGAACGGATCACCCCGTGAACCCCGCCGTCCCGCAACCCGGCCCGTCGGGGTGCGCGGTGGGTGAGCGCGGGGGCAGCGCCTCGGTGGAGGCGGCACTGCTGATCGGGGCCCTCGCCCTGCTGGTGGGGTTCGCGATCGCCGGCGGGCGGCTCGTCGCCGCGGAAGCGGGGGTCGATCACGCCGCGCACGCCGCCGCCCGGGTGGCGTCACTGCACCGCGACCCGACCAGCGCGGACCGATCGGCCCGGGCCGCCGCCGATGACAGCCTCGCCACGCAGAACCTGCGGTGCGCCACCTTGGACGTCGCACTCGACACCGACGCCGTCGACGGCGCACTAGGGGTGGCCGGGTCGGTGCCGGTGGCGGGAACGGCCGTGAACGAGGGAACCGGCCGGGACGGCCCCGGGCCGCCCGACAGACACGGTATCGCGGAGGACCGGGGCGAGCGGGGTCGCGATGAGCGGGGCGGGGGCGCGTTGAGCGTCCCCGCCGCGATCAGCGTGCTCGCCCTGGCGGTCGCGATCGGCCTGGGCATCGACGGGGTTCGGGCCGCCCAGGGACTGGCGACCGCCGACGCGGTGGCGGAGGAGGCCGCCCGCGCCGCCGGGCAGGCCCTCGACCTCGCCAGTGCCCGCCGCGGTGACGCGGCGGTCGACCCGGCCGCCGCGGTCGTCGCCGCCCAGCGTCACCTCGACGCTGCCGCCGTCGCGGGCGCCAACGTGTCGGGCACGGTCCGCGTCCTCGACGCCCGGCGGATCCGGGTCGAGGTCAGCATCACCCGGCCCACGGTGCTGCTCGGCCTGATCGGGCGTCCCGCGATCACCAGCACCGGCGAGGCCGACGCCGTGCTCGTCCCGATCGCTCCCACCGGACAACCCTCGTGAACGCAGGAGGAGTCGTGAACACGCTCGGGCGGACGGTACGGGCGCTCGCTGCCGCGGCCGCGATCCTCGGCCTCCTGGTCGGCGTCCCGGCCGCGCTGTGGCATGTCGCGGGCCGGCTCTTGGACGGCCGGCTCCTGCTGGCTCTCGAGCCGGGCGGGTCCGTGCTGGAGGTGTTGACGAGCCCCGACGACGGCACCCTGCTCATCGCGTTCCTCGTCGCGGTCGGCGCCATCGCGTGGCTGATGCTCGCCGTGTCGCTGGTGGGGGAACTCGTCGCCGTCGTGACCCGCCGCCCGACCGCGCGGCTGACGCTGCCCGGGCTCCGCTGGAGCTCCGGCATCGCCGCCGCCCTGGTCTCCGCCGTCCTGGGAGCGGGTCCCGCTGTGGCCGCCCCGGCCCTGGCCGCCGACACCACCCTGCTGGCAGCCACCCCCTCGGACACCAGCTGGACCCGCCCGGGACCGACCGGCCCGAGGCCGGCCGACCCGGCGCAGGTCGTCCCCGCACCGGGCCAGGACGGGACCGGTCCGGTCCACGTCGTCGAGCGGCGGGACAGCCTGTGGCGCATCGCCGAGACCGTGTTGGGCGACCCGCTGCGCTGGCGGGAGATCTACGACCTCAACGCAGGCCGGGAACAGCCCGACGGCGGCCGGCTGACCGAGGCCTCCCTATTGACCGTCGGCTGGCGCCTGGAGCTGCCCCACGACGCGCGCGTTGCGATTCGGGTGGCGCCGGGCGACACCCTCACCGGTCTCGCCGCCGAACACCTCGGCGACCCCGCCCTGGCCGACCGGCTCTTCGACCTCAACTCCGCCACCCCCCAGCCCGGAGGGGCGGCCCTGACCGATCCCGACCTGATCCGGCCCGGCTGGACCCTCAGCCTGCCCGTCCCCACCGCTGATCCGCCGGTACCCGCCGCCCCCCAGCCCCCACCCGGACGGACGTCCCCCGGCCGGGCCGAGCCGGAGGAGGGGCGGGCCACCGACCCGACCACCCGGCCCGCACCCGCCCCGCCGGCGCCCGAGCTCCTCCCAGGTCCGACCGACGGCGAGAACGCAACCGACGGCTCCGGGGAAACAGGTACCCCGGACGACGGCGCCACCGGCGGAGCGACCGCAGACGCCGGCCGGACCGACGGCGGGAGCGACACGGTGGATGAGGCGCCGATGTGGGCGTTGGCCGCAGGAGGCGTGTCGGCCCTGGTGGCGGGCGGGGCGGCGGTCTCGCTGGCACTGCACCGGCGCCGTCAGCTGCGACACCGCCCGCCCCGGTACCGCATCGCCGTGCCGGACGACGACCACGGGCAGCTGGAGTGGTCGCTGCACCACCCCGAGCCGGCCGACGAGGCCACCCGGACCGCGGCCCGTCACCTCGACCTGGCCCTGCGCTGCCTCACCGCTCCCGACCAGCCCGCGGACGCACTGCCCACCGGGCTGCGCACGATCCGGTTGACCGACACCGACGCCCTGGTCACCACGACCGGCGAGGAAGGCCTCCCCGCCCCGTTCGCCCCCACGGGCGAGGCGCACCGGTGGGTCCTGGACGCCGAGACCCCGCTCCCCCTCACCGACGCCGCAGCCGCGGGCCTGTGCGCCCCCTACCCGATCCTCGTGTCGATCGGCACCGACGGAGCCCGCACCCTGATGATCGACCTGGAGGAGCGCCGCCTGCTCCGCCTGGGCGGCGACCCGGACCGGTGCACCGCCCTGCTGCGGCACCTCGCCGCGGAACTCGCGACGAGCGCCACCGCTGAGGACACCGAGATCCTGCTGGTCGGTCTCGACGACGACCTCGCCGCGCTCAACCCGGACCAGGTCGTCGTCACCGACCTCGCCTCCGCCCTGACCGAGATCGACCACCGCGCACGCGCCACCCGCGCCGCCCTGGTCCGCCACCACCTCTACTCTGTCGTCGACGGCCGGCGCCGCAACCTCGCTCCCGACGCCTGGCTGCCCACCGTCCTGCTCGTCGCCCACTCCCTCGACGCCGACGAACACGCCCTGCTCGATGCGGTCGACCTCACCGACTCCGCGGTCGCCGTCGTCGTCCTCGACAGCGGCGATCCCGCCCTGACCGTCGACCCGACCGGCGTCCTGCACCTCGACGACGTCGGCGACGGCCCCTGGACCGCGGCCACTCTCGCGACACGTGCCGGCACCCGGCTGGCCACGCTGCTCGGCACCACCAACGCCCCACCCGAACCCGCCCGGCCCCTCGACCACCCCCAGCCGTGGGCGGCCGGCATGGACGAGGACGGCGGACTCAGCGACGCCGCACCGCCTCACGTCCCGTACGCCACCTCCCCCGGCGGCAGCACCCGCCTCGAACGCGACGACGACGGCGACGAGACCGACATCGCGATGTCCGACGGGGAGGACCGGTCGTCCCCTGCAATTACCGACGACACCGGACGCGGACGCGGCTCCGAGCCAGACGACGCCGGGCCGGACGACCGCACTGCGCCGGACACCACACGGGACGGGGACGGCGTGGGGGATGCCGAGGGACGCATCGGACGGGACGAGTGCGGCAGGCTCGACGATCTGGACCTGGAGTCCGAGACCGGCGCCGGGCCCGGGTCCGGCGCCGGTGACGCCCCCGAGCCGGCCGGCGGACGCCCGGCAGGGGTGCCAATCCCCCGGTCGCCCGAACCGGCCGGTGATGCGGCCGCCGCCGATCACGACGAGGACGATCGCGGCACCGACGGCCACGGCGCGGGCGGCGTGGCGGTCGACCCGCAGGCGTTGCGCCGGCTCGCGATCGTGGACCACCAGGATCCCGGGCTGGATGCCGACCTGGCCGCGTGGCGGTCGGGCGAGGCCCCCGCGGTGCCGATGATCGCGATCCTGGGCGAGCCGGCGGTCAGGGCGCCCGGGCCGCCGCCGGCGACGCGGACGAGCTGGTTCACCGAGGTCCTGGTCTACCTGAGCCTGCACCCGACCGGGGTGACCGCCCAGCAGGCGGCCGCCGACCTGTGGCCCGACGGCCACAGGATCAGCCCGGCCACGATCCGGCACGCCTTCTACGGCGCCCGCCGCTGGGCCGGCCGCGGCCTGGGCGGCGACGCCTCTGCGTCGTTCGTGAGCGACATGGCCCACGACAGCACCTACCGGCTGCGCGGGCACCTGCTGGACTGGGACCTGTTCCGCCGGCTGCGCAAACGCGCCCAGGCCCGTCGCGCCGCCGCCCACCCGGGCGCGGCCGCCGACTACGAGGCCGCGCTGTCGCTGATCCGCGGCCCGGTCCTGACCGCGCTGCGCCCCGGCGGGTACGCGTGGCTCAACAACCACGACCAGCGCCACGACCTCCAGATCCCCGGGTTCTTGGTGGACACCGCCCACGAACTGGTCGACCTCGCGCTGGCCGGCGGCTACACCGCCACCGCCCGGCGCGCCGCCGAACGTGCCCGGGCGGTCGACCTCGACGTCGCGTTCGACCGCCCCCTCACCGACCTCATGCGCATCGCGCACGCCGAGGACAACCGCTCCGAACTCGAGCTCTACGCCGCCGTGCTGCTCGACGCCCGCGGCTTCGACGTCCCCGAGGAACTCGCCCCCGACAGCTTCGCCGTCCTGCACGAGCTGCTGCCCCACGGCCCTCGCCGAACCGCACCGTGATCGCCCCGGACGTGGGCCTCTCCGGTGCGGGCGCCGCCCTGGCCGCCGCCGGCACCGCCTGGCCGGTGCTGCTGTTCGGTGTCCCGGCCGCGGTGGTCCTCTGGACGTCGACCTCCCGCGCGCCCACGGACCGCGCGGCGGACCGGCTGGCCGTGGCCGCCGCGGCGTTCGCCTGCCTCGTGACGGTGGCAGCACGGCCGTCCGCACAGGCGATGGTCGCGCTGCCGCTGGCCGTCGCCGGGGTGGCGGCGGCGTGCGTCGACGCCCGGGAGGGCCGGCTGCCGGACGCACTCACCGTGGCGCTCCCGCCCGTCACCGTCACCGCGGTCGGCCTGGCCGCACACGGGCGGCCGGGATCGGCCGTGGACGTGCCTGCGGCGCTGGTGGAGGCGCTGATCTCGGCCGCTCTCGGGCTCCTCGCCGCGATGGCCGTCAAGCTCGTGTCCGACGCCGTGCTGGGCTGGGGCGACGTCAAGCTCGCCCCGACCCTCGCGATCGTGGTCGGGCACGGTGGATCCCCGGCGGTGTTCGCCGTCCTCGCAGCGGTCGGCGTCGCGCTGACCGCACTCGCTGTCCGCACCGGCGTCGACGCCGGTGACTCCGCGATCGGCACGGGGCGGGGCGGGGACCGGGGCACCGTAGCTCTGGTCCCCTACGGCCCGGCCTTGGTCGTTGGGGCCTTGGGCGCCGCTGCCGGGGCACCGGGCTGACGCAGGCGCAACCGCGCTTCGGACCACTCCGTCGCGCGACCGCGCCGATCTCGTGCCGACGACGTCTGCCCGGGGGACCGTCGCACCGATCGGCGCACCGTCGACGAACGCCGACCCGACCGGGCGGGCACGGGATCCCCACCGGGGCGCGGGCCTCGGTCGGACGGCGGAGTCACCAGGGGGGCGGCGTTGAGGTCGACACCGGCGAAGCGGCCGCGGATCGCGGCGTCGGTGCGCCGGTCCTGGCCGCGCAGGTTGCGTGCCACGGCCCGGTCGTCGCTGCCGGCCGGGTCGAGGTGTTCGACGAAAGCGGCGAGGTCGACCCGGCGGGGCAGGGTCGGCACCGGATGGGCATGGGGGGTCACCGCCCACACGGCGATCTCGCCGACCGGGCGGGTGAGCAGGTGCGTGCGCAGCGCCTCGGCGATCTGGGCGGTGGGCGCGTGCGCGCCGACCGCGCCGATCCCGGGCACGTGCCCGAGCACCGCGAACCCGGGGCGCCCGGTCCCGGCGAGGGCGACCACGTCCGCCCGCCGCGGACCCGTGGTCAGCAGCTCGCGCGCCGCCTGGAAGGTGTCGCGGTCCAACGGCCGGGGCAGGTCACGACCGGCGATGGTCGTCCCGGTCGCGTTGCCCAGGGCGGTCGCCGCGCCGGCCAGGTCCCGTACCGCGTCCACCCGCTCCCCACGGCCCGGCCGCCCCGCGGGCGCGGCCCGGTGACGGGCGATCCGCTCGGCGACGAACGTGGCGATGTGCGCCAACTGGTAGGTCTCGTAGCTGCCCAACGCCAGCAGCGGGTAGTCACTCACCGCGTTCGTCCCTTCGCCGCGGCCCGAGCGGGCGCCGGGCGGGCCGGGGATGGCGTGGCGCCCTGCTGCGCAGGAGCCGGGGCGGTGCGGCTCGACGCACCCGGACGTAGCGGGCGGCGGCTCGGCGGGGTGGCGAGCAACCGGGCGGCCGCCGCGGCGGTGCGCTCCAGGGCCCGCTGGTCCGGGGTTGGCAGGAACACGCCGGGTGCGATCCGGGCGGCGCGCTGGAACGCGGCGGTCGTCGTCACGAGGGCCTCCTGGTCCTGCACGTCGAACGTCATCCGGCCCAGCGTCACCCACAGCCGCGACCACTGCCCCGCGCGTCCCCGCTCGAGCCGGGCCTGCGCGGGTGGCCGGTCCGCGGCCTCCATGAACACGGCGGGGATCGCGGTGCCGCTGATCGGCGGCACCCGGGACGGGTCGGCCCGCACCGGGAGGTCCCGACCGTGCCGGGTGGCGGCTCGCCACGCCATCAGGAACGCGGCCACGGTCGCGCCGTCGGTGATGTGGAGGAGGGCGCCGCCCACCCGGACGCCGACGGCGGCACCGTCGGTCCCGGGCCGGTGCGCCGCGACGTGGACGTCCTGCGGCCCGACCAGTGTGCAGATCACCTGGATCGCCTGGTTCCCCTGCCTCACCGGCTCGCCTCCCCTGATCCCACCACCCTGCGGACGTGGCCCCGCCGGGACTGCCGGCGCTCCTCGGCGGAGCCCGTCGGGGACGTTGTCCGCCGAGCGTGATCACCGCGTGGCACGCCGCATGGTCACCGGTGGGCCGCGACGTGGTCCCGTCCCGGCCCCCGCCGGCCCTCGCCCCGCTCGGGTGCCGCCTCCGGCGCGCTCGGGTGCCGGCGAGCCCGGGCCGCCAGCCAGACGTCGAGGTGACCGGCGGCCGAGGTCGCGGCGGAGCTCTGGTGCGTGTGGCCCCGCTCGCTCTGCCAGGCCCCGATCTCCCGCACCAACGCCGTGAGCGCGGTGACCAGCGCGACCACGGCAGGCCCCGGGTCGTCGCCGACGGCCAGGCCCATCCGGGCCATCATCCGCCGCTGGCGGACCAGCCGGCGGGCCACGCCACGCAGCCGGGACCCGTGCCGGGTCGGGGGCGCGGGGACACCGTGAGGTGTCCGGGCGGCCCGGTCGAACCGGTCGGCCGCGACCCGCAGCCCGGGCACCCACTCCCCCACGGCGGTCAGCAGCTGACCCGTCGCGTGCGCGACGTCGTCCACCGGCACCCGGCCCCGGTCGTGGCGCGCGGCGCCGACCGCGGCCCGGGCCCGCCCGGTTCGCTGCCGCGCCGCCGTCCAGGCATCCCGCGCCGCCCCGAGATCCCGGTCGGGTTCGAGTCCGGCCCAGACCTGCAGGAGCTTCGGCAGCGACAGGTCGGGGGCCAGCTTGCTGCCGCTGTAGAACACCGGCCCACCGGCTCGGTCCCGGTCGCCGGGCCGGGCGACGGCGTAGCCGATCAGGTCCCCCGAGGGGGCACGGCGCATCCGTACCAGGTAGCCGGCCTTCCGGAGCCCGTCGACGAAGCTCTCCACGTCGCTCGCACCGACAGCAGCGGTCCGCGCCGCCCGTGCCAGCTCGACCCGAGCGGGTTCGCGACCCGCCCGCAGCGCCTTCTCGCTCTCCCCCCGGCCCGGTGCCGGTGCCGCCGTGCCGTCCGCCGACGCCGTCAGGGTCAGGCCCAGCCGGCGCTCGATCCGGTTGGCCGCCGTGCGCAGCCGGCGGTAGTCGTGGGACGGCCAGAACCGCCTCGCGGTGTCCTGCCGCACCAGCACCGCGGCGATGTGGATGTGGTCGTCCGCGTGCCGGATCGCGACCCACCGCGGCCCACCGGCATCGTCCCGCCCGGCCACCCCGGCGCCGTCGAGCAGCTCCCGCGCCACCCCGGCCCACTCGATGTCCGACAGCACCCGATCCCCCGGGGCGACCCGCACCGAGCAGTGCCACACGTAGCCCCGTTCGCCCTCCCCGCCGCGTTCGGGGAGCCCGGCCGCGACCGCGGGTGCCCGCAGCGCCCGGATCAACCGCCCGACGCCCGGCCCGCCGCCGTCCGCGTCGGCGGCGGGTTGCCACGCCCTGTCCCGACCGTCCCACGACGCGATCACGCGCGGGTCGATGTGCTCCTGCGCGCGTCCGGGCCCCATCAGGTACGCGATCAGGCCGGCGACCCGCCAGCCGTGCACCACCTTGGTGATCACGGTGCACCCCCCGCCGCCGTCCCCGAGGCCGTGATCGCCGCGTCGATGGCGTCGTCGAGACGGTCGAGCAGCTCGGCCACGCGGGCCGACTGCTCGCCGTCGGGCTCCAGCCGCCCCGCGGCGACCACGTCGGCATGCAACCGCACCAGGTCGGGAACGCCGCCGGCCCGAACGCCGCCGCGGCACGCGCCGAGCGCGAGCTCCGCGACCCATGCGCCCACGGCCATGCCCGCCGACTCGGCCCGGTCGCGCACCAGCGCGAACTCCTCCTCCGAGAGGCGGAGCATGACGTGCCGGCGACGCGGAGCGCCCGCGCGCAGCCGACGCCGCGCACCCCGCTGCCGGTCGGCCTCCATGACCGCTACCGCACCAGCCGGACACGGTCATCCCGTGGCCGACGCCGCTGCACGCGGCTGCGAACTCCATGCCTCAGCCCGTGCGGCGCGCCCGGAACGCCCTCGTTCCGCCTCGACCACGCCCCCGTGGTCGGCCGCAAGCTTCACTTGCGGCATATCTCGCTGCACCGGGACCACGGGAGCTGCCCAAACCGCGAGGAGGGGTCGCTTCCGATGCACGAGGCCGTCGGATGCAGCGCCCGAGCAGTGTCGTCCTGGTCCGTGGCTCGGAGCTCCACGGTTACGTCGAAGCCGACGGTCGTCGTGTCGCCCGGCGAGAGGATGAGGTCCCAGGCGTGGACGGAGCGTCGCTTCATCAAGGTAGCCGGCGGCGCAGCGCCTGCCGCAGCTGCTCCAACGACGGCACGCCCGCAAGACCCGCCGGCGTCCGGTAGACCCGGCAGGACAGGCCGACCTGATCAGCCTGCCCCTCCGTGAGGGGGTCCACCCCGTCGATCAGCACCGTCGGGGAACCGCCGAACTGCGGCAGGTCGGCGACGTCATCCGCGGTGACGACCCGCACCTCAACATCGACCAGACGGCCGCCCACGTCGTCGAGAGCCTGGCGCAGCAAAGCCTCGGCCTCCCGCTCGTGCGGACACCCGGCAACAACCAGCAGCTCAACACGCACGCCGCCATCATGGTCCGAACCGTGTCCGGACGGGCTACTCGTTGCGGCCGATCCGCAGCAGATTGCCGCTCGGGTCCTTCACGCTGAACTCGACCATGCCCCACGGCTCCGTCCGCACCGCCGAGACCGGTAGCCCCTGCGCCTGCCACTGCTGGTGCCACACCACAGGATCATCGACGTGCACGTAGCAGGCCGCCGCGTTCCGCTCCGGATCGAGATCCGGCCGGAGATCGAGGTGCGCCACCTCGGCTCCGTTGAACATCACGAAGGCGTACTCCGGGCTGTACTCCTCCACCTCCAGCCCGGCCCGCGACCAGAACTCCTTGGCCGCTGTCATGTCGTGGACGGGAAAGATCGGTGTGATCGCCGGACGGTTCACGAGCTGACCGGCCAGGTCATGGGCACAGCTCCCGCAGACCGCGACCTCCGGGTTGCAGTGCAAACGGGCCACATCCTCCGGCCGCCGCTGCTGCCCGCAACACGAACACGTCACTGTCGCTGTGGTGGCCGTATCGGTCATCGTCATCTCCCCGGAGTCGCCCGGAGGGTATCGGCCTTCGCCGAGCTAGGCAGCCACGCGAGAGGGAAGAACACGAAGAGCAGCCGAACGCCGCGGCGCCCGGCGCACGACTTGATGTCGTCGGTCTTCATGGACGAGCTGTCGATGTGGGCAGTAGCCGGCCTTCCTGCTGCATGTGCCACCGCACCTTCGGGCGTAGGTCGGGCGCAGCCGGTCTCGGCGGACCCACGGCGCCGGCGTCCAGGTCGACGTCCGACCAGCGCAAGCCCGGCACCGTGGACGTCCCGCTGCGTGGGGACGCCGGATTCAGGCTCGGGCGGTGTCCCGAACGACGGCTGTGCTCCGCACCGCTGGGGCGAGCAGCGCACCGCAACGACCTCGCGCCGGCGGCGGGCCGGACGGCGGTGACGGCAACCGGGCAGAGCCCGAGCTGCACCAGGGACGCGAGGTCGAACAGGCCCGATCTGAACGGCGGCGAGCAATCCGGCCAGATGCGAACAGGACGTTCGACCGCGCCGCAACGGTGTGACGACGACCCTGGCGGTCGAACGGTCCGCGCGGGATGTCGACATGGACCCAAGCTCCCTCCGGCGGCCGATCCGCGGACTGACGGGCAACAGTCCGACAGGTGTGCACGACGCCGCCGATGACGATCCGATCGCACCTGCCGTGTACCGCACGGTGTGGAACGCCGCGTGGTCACGCAGGCCAGAGTCTTGCGCGGAGGTGACCACGCGCGGCCACGGATCCGCCACGCGCGACTACGCCGGGGACACGATCGGGAGCGATCCTGCGCGCACGCCAGGAGAGGAGTCTTCAGTGCGACGGGTCCAACGAGCGGGGCGCTGTGTCGCTGCGGTGATACTGCTGCTAGCAACGGCCATCGCAGCGTCCCTGGCGGCGACGCCGTCAGGGACCACGACGCCGGCGTCAGCACCGGTGGAAGCACTCTGGGCGGTCAATTCATCATGGGGTGGAGGTGTTGCCGCATCGGGGGCGGCGGGCGGGTATGCCGTCATGCTGGAGGCCGCCCCCTCGGTGGACATGGATGCGCTTCCGACAGTCGGCCAGTTGCTGGTCGACGACGCGTCGTGCTCTGCGGCTGTCGTGGCGTCGTCGAGTGGGCGGTTGGCGGTGACGGCGGCGCACTGCGTGTACGTCCCTGCGGCGACGGAGCGGATGCCCGATGTGGCTTACGGCCGTGATCCGGGTTGGGCCGACGAGGTCGTGTTCATCCCGGCCCGTTCCGGCGACGACGCCCCCCACGAGGTGTGGGGGGTGGAGCGGATGTGGGTCGACCGGGCTTGGCAGTCGAACGCGTCGCCGGAGGTCGACGTGGCGTTCCTGGAGCTGCGCGACATGTCCGCGGGTACCGCGCAGGAGGTGCTGGGCGCGCTCGGGATGCGGTTCGACGACAGCGCCGGCGGCGAGCGGCAGCCGACCGGTGAGGGCATGGCGGGGCCGACGGTGGACGTGCTGGGCTACCCGAGCGCGGCGCCGTTCGACGGGACCCGGCTGCGCAGCTGTGACCAGGTGTCCACCGACCAGGGCTGGGCCGGGCTGTTGGAGGCGCGGTGCGGGTTGACCCGCGGCGCGTCGGGTGGGCCGTGGGTCGTGCCCGACCGGGGCTGGTGGTCGGTGGTCGCGGTCACGAGCTACTTGTCGTGGGACCGGTCAGGGATGCTGGGCGGGGTGCGGCTCGGCGCGGTCGCCGAGCGGTTGTGGCGCGCGGCCGACGAGGCCGCGGGGCAGCAGTAGCGCGCCGGGCGCGCCGGCCAGCCGGGCGGGGGCGCCGCCCGGCCGGCTTCCGTCTATCGGGGGCTGGTCTCCCAGGCGAGGTGGGCGAGTTCCTGGAGGGTGTGCTGGAGCAGTGTGGCGAGCTGCTCCATCGCGCTCAGCGCCTGGGCGGGGTCGGCGGACGCCGAGGCGTCGGCGAGGTCGTCGCGGACCTCGCACACCTGGGCTTCGAGGACGGCCAGGCGGGTCGCGCGGGTGTCGGACTCGGTGACCTCGGTCCGGGCGAGGGCGGTCTGCGCGAGGTTGGTGCGGGTGATCGGGGTGCTGGTCATGAGGGCCTCCGGTGCTCGGTGTCGCTGGAACGCGGCTTGCCTCAGCACGCCGGGGCGGGGTCCCGCAGGG
>JAPLAT010000576.1 GCA_026393175.1 Pseudonocardiales bacterium | reverse complement strand
ACCTGTGGCGGCTGCCCGCCGGGGTCTACCCCGACATCCAGGCCGTGCTCGCGGCCCTGGGCATGGTGGCCGCCCCGGCGCCGCGCGAGGGCTACCGGTCCGCGCCGTCCGCGCAGGCCGCCGCCCGCGACAACGGCTGAGGCCGCGGCACCTCCCGCTCACTCCCCGGAGACCTGCTCGCCGCCGCCGGTCAGGGCGGCCCGCAGGTCCTCGGGCCACTCCTGCGGCCGGCCGGTGGCCGGGTCGACGTGCACCGTCACGAGCTCGCCCGCCGCGGCGGGGGTGCCGTCGCGGGTCACCGTGAGGGCGTAGCGCGCCGAGGTCCGCCCGACGCGGGTCACGGCGATGGTGACGTCGACGGCGTCGCGGAACCACAGCCGCTCGGTGAAGTCGACCGACACGTGGGCGCGCGGTTCGCGGCCGAACGTGCGGTCGGCGATGCCGAGCCGCTCGTGCAGCACGGTCTCCGCCTGCTCGGCCCAGTGCAGCACCGCCGTCCAGTGGTGGTGCCCCGCGGCGTCGGTCTGCGCCCACTCCACGCGGCGGCGGATCGTCACGCGGGCCGGGTCGGGCATGTCGGTCATGTCCGGAGATCATGCCCCCATGTCCGACCTCTTCTCGGTGCGCGTGCAGGTGCGCAGCTACGAGCTCGACCTCAACGGTCACGTCAACCACGCCGTCTACCACGCCTACGGCGAGCACGGCCGCAGCGAGCTGCTCGCCGCCGCGGGCTGCTCGATGGGGCGCATGCTGGAGCACGGGGTGGGGATCGTGCTGCTGGAGACGCACGTGCGGTTCCTGCGCGAGCTGCGCTTCGCCGACGAGGTGGACGTCGACGCGCGGCCGTCGTTCGGGGAGGGGCGGACGTTCCGGATCGACCACACCCTCACGCGCGGCGACGGCGTCGTGGCCGCGGAGATCGGCTGCACGATGGGGCTGCTCGACAGCGCCGCCCGGCGGCTGCTGCCCGACCCGGCGGGCCGGCTGCGGGCGATGGCCACCGACCCCGCGGTGCTGGGCCTCTAGGCCGCCCCCGGGCCGGGCCTCCCGGCCCGCGGGTGGGATGGCCGCACCCCGGCGGGGAGGGCAGGACCGCCGCGGGCGGCCGGGCAGCACCGTCGTACCGCCGGGGTCGCGGCGACAGGCTTCCCCGTGTCCGGTCGTCGTCCCGACGGCCCGCCCCGAGGAGCTCCCCGTGACCGCCCCGACCCTGCCCCGAACGACCCTGCCCCGACCGACGCCGTCCCGCCCGCCCCTGCCCCGCCCGTACGTCGCCCTGCCCCCGGCCCCGCCCGACCCGCGCACGGACCTGCCCACCGACCCGCCCACCGTCCGGCTCGCCGCTGCCCCGCCGCTCACGGCCGCGCAGACCCCGCGCCTGGGCCGCCGGGCGCTGCGCCACGAGCACGGGGTGACGCTCGCCGCGCCGCGCCGGCGGTACTCCGCGGTCGCGCGGCTGCTGTTCCTGACGATGGACCTGCTCTACGGCAGGCGCGGCACCCTGGAGAAGTTCATGGTGCTGGAGGTCGTCGCCCGGATCCCGTACCAGATCTGGGAGAGCGCGGCCTACCGCGCGCTGTCCCGGCGCCACCGCGACACCGGCCTGGCGCACCGGATCCACGAGCGGATCGTGGAGAACCGGGAGCAGCAGGACAACGAGCAGTGGCACCTGCTGATCATCGGCGAGCTGGTGGCCGCGGGGGGCGGGGGCCGGTCACGCCTCCGGTTCGGGCTGCTGCCGTGGCTGATGGCGGCGGGCTACTACCACGTGTCGTGGCTGCTGTTCGTGCTCGCGCCGCGGTGGAGCTACCGGCTCAACGCCGACTTCGAGGACCACGCCGAGCACTCCTACGCCGAGTACGTCGCGGAGCACCCCGAGCTGGAGCGGACGCCGCACCGCTCGGCCTTCGCCCGGCACTACGGCGCCTACGACACCGTGGCCGACCTGCTCCGCCAGATCGGGCACGACGAGCGCATGCACAAGGAGGAGTCCGAGCGGTACCTCGCCGCGGGGCCGCTGCGGTAACGCGCGCCGGGCCGCGCCCGAACGAGTCCCCCGAGGGGTGGTGCCAGCACCACCCCGTCCGGTGGTGGCAGCGGGGCGGAGGACGGCCGTGTTCTGGAATAGCGTCCGGCGGGTGACGGACGGAGGGGGCGCCGCGCTGGTCGTGCGGGGGCTGCGCAAGACCTTCCCCTCCCCGGAGGTCCGGGCGCTGCGCGGCGTGGACCTCGACGTGGCGCGCGGCGAGTTCGTCGCCCTGATGGGCCCGTCGGGGTGCGGCAAGTCCACGCTGCTGCACCTGCTCGCCGGGCTGGACCGGGCCGACGAGGGCAGCGTCACGCTGGCCGGCACCCGCACCGACGACCTCGGCGCCGCGGCGCTGGCCCGGCTGCGCCGCCGCCACGTCGGGCTGGTGTTCCAGTTCTTCCACCTCGTCGAGCACCTGTCGGCGTTGGAGAACGTCGCGCTGGCGGCGCTGGTGGCCGGGGCCCGCTCGGCCGAGGCCACGGCGCGGGCCCGGGACCTGCTGGACTCCCTGGGCCTGCTGGACAAGCAGCACATCCTGCCCGCGGCGCTGTCGGGCGGGCAGCGCCAGCGCGTGGCGATCGCCAGGGCGCTGGCCAACCGGCCCACCGTGCTGCTGGCCGACGAGCCGACCGGCGCGCTGGACTCCGAGGGCCAGGCCGAGGCGCTCGACCTGTTCGGCAGGCTGCACGCGGAGGGGCAGACGATCCTGCTGGTCACGCACTCCCCGGAGGTCGCGGCGGCGGCCGACCGGGTCGTGCGGATGCGCGACGGCCGGGTCGTCGACGCCGACCGGGCGGCGCAGGCCGCGCCGCTTGCCGCCGGGCCGGCCGGGCGGGCCTCGTGAGGGCCCGGCCCGCTGTCCGCGCCCGCTGGGCGCTCGCCGTCGCGGGCG
>JAPLAT010000182.1 GCA_026393175.1 Pseudonocardiales bacterium | reverse complement strand
CGGCGCCCAGCGCGATGGCCCGCTCGCGGCCGTCGGCCGACCGCGCCGCCGCGACGATCCGGCCCGCCCCGGCCAGCCGGGCGAGCTGCACCCCGGCCTGCCCGACCACGCCGCCCGCGCCGAGCACGACCACCGTCTCGCCCTCGGTCAGGCCGCCGGTGCGGGTGAGCGCGCACCACGCGGCGACGGCGGAGAGGCCCAGCGCGGCGACGAGCACCGGGTCGGCGCCGTCGGGCAGCACGACGAGGTCGGCCTCCGGGACGGCGACGAGCCCGCGCATGCTCCCGTCGCCCGGCGCCATGCCCGCGGAGGTGGCGAACCAGACGGGCGTGCCGTCGGCGGTGGTGCCGACGCCCTGCACCCCCGGCACGTACGGCACGGCGGGGGTGCCGAAGTAGGACGTCCCGGTGGCGCAGAGCCGGTCCAGGGGCGTGATCGGCGCGGCCGTGACCCGCACCAGCACCTCCCCGGCCCCGGGCACGGGATCGGGTCGCTCGCCCGGCACCGGCGCGGCCCCCGGCGCCTCCACCACCGCGGCCGGGGTCATCGCGCACCCCCCGCGGCGGGCCGGGGGCCGGCCGGGCCGGTCACGTCGCGGTCCAGGGCTGCGGCGGGACGGGGCGGGTGTGGCCGTCGACCGACAGGAACACGTCGTTGCCGACGGGCCGGCGCAGCTCCTCGGCGAGCTGCCCGATCAGCCCGGCGGTGCGGGCGAGCAGGGCGAACCCGCGCAGCAGCGGCAGGGGCAGGCCGAGGTCGGCCAGCGCCGCCCCGCAGACGCCCGCCCCGTTGAGCGGCAGCGTCCTCCCGAGCACCTCGTGGTGCACGCGGCCGATCGCGGCGAACAGCTCCAGGTGCGGCCCGAACTGCCCCTCCTCGCGGGCGATCTGCATCAGCCGGGGGGTGCGCGGGTCACCGTCCTTGTGCACGTGGTGGCCCAGCCCGGGCACGAACGCGCCCGCGGCCCGGCGCGCCCGGACGGTCTCCAGGGCGAGCGCGTCCCAGCCCGCCTCGTCGACCGGGAGCGCGGCCCCGGCCAGCACGTCGTGCAGGAAGTTGCCGCAGTCCTCGGTGACCCCGAGGAACCGCGACCCGCCGCCGAGCAGCCCGGCGGCCAGCGCGCCCTGCACGGAGTCCGGGGCCGAGAGCCAGGTGAGGCGGGTGACGATCGCGGTGGGCGTGAAGCCGTGGTCGGCCAGCGCCGCGAGCACGGCCTCGAAGACCCGCACCTGCCCGGGCGTCGGCCGCTCCTGGGTGGCGAGCCAGAACGCCAGCTCGCCGAAGGACACCGTGCCCATGACGTCGGCGGCCAGGTCGTGGCCGAGCAGCGTGATCGTCTCGCGGGTGGAGGACCCCAGCGCGGTCTCGTACCCGGCCGTCTCGTGATCAGCCATCGGACGCCAGCCACTTCCTGATCTCGGCCCCGTGCTCGTCGAGCTCCGGCGGGGGCAGGGTGTACGCCGCGGGGGTCGCGGAGAAGCCGATGGGGTGGCGGGCCATCGGCAGCGCCCGGTCGCCCTCGCCGACCTCGACGATCGGGTCGAGCCCGAACCGCTCGGCCGTCGCGAACCCGCCGTCGATGGTGTTGATCGGCCCGCACGGCACGCCGGCCGCGACGAGCAGCTCGAACCACTCCTCGGCGCCCTTCGCGCCCAGCGCCTCGACCAGGAGCGGGCGCAGCTCCTCCCGGTTCGCGGTGCGGTCGCGGTTGCGGGCGAAGCGCTCGTCGTCGGCCAGCTCCGGGCGGCCGAGCACCCCGCACAGCTTCCGGAACTGCCGGTCGTTTGCGGCGGCGACGATGAGGTCCTTGTCGGCCGTGGGCAGCGGCTCGTAGGGGAAGACGCTGGGGTGCGCGTTGCCCATCCGGTAGGGCACCACCCCGCCCGCGACGTAGGCCGAGCTGTGGTTGACCAGCCCGGACATCGCCGAGGACAGCAGGTTGACCTCCACCTCCTGGCCCTCGCCCGTGGCGTCGCGGTGCCGCAGCGCGGCGAGGATGCCGATGACGGCGTGGTTGCCCGCCATCACGTCGAAGACCGAGATGCCGGCGCGGTAGGGCGGGCCGTCGGGGTCGCCGGTGAGGCTCATCAGCCCGGAGATGGCCTGCACCATGAGGTCGTAGCCGGGCACGTGCGCGCCCTTGCCCGGCCCGAACCCGCTGATCGAGGCGTACACCGCCCGCGGGTTGGCCGCGCGCACGCTCGCCGCGTCCAGGCCGTACTTCGCCAGGCCGCCGGGCTTGAAGTTCTGGATGACGACGTCGGCCCGGCGCGCGAGCTCGCGGGCCAGCGCGGCGTCGCCCTCGTCGCGCAGGTCCAGCGCGACCGACCGCTTGCCCCGGTTGATGCCCAGGTAGTACGTGGAGATCCCCTCGCGCTCGGGCGGGGTCCACGTCCGGGTCTCGTCGCCCTCGGGGGACTCCACCTTCACCACCTCGGCGCCCATGTCCGCCAGCAGCATCGTGGCGTACGGCCCGGCGAGCACCCGGGAGAAGTCGGCGACGAGGATGCCGGAAAGCGGCCCTCGTGGGTCGGTCATGCGTCCTCCTGGCCGATCTGCGGACATCTGTCCGTGAGCCTGCCACAGGGTGGGTCAGATGGCGACCGTGACGTGCGGGACGGCCTCCCGGCGCGCGAAGTCGGCGCTGATCTCGCCCGCCGTGGCCAGGAGCAGCGGCAGGTACTCGTCGAGCAGCCGCTCCAGCGGGGTCTCCGCGGCGTGGGTGTTGACGTTGAGCGCGGCCACGACCCGGCCGGCGCCGTCGCGCAGCGGGGCGGCCACGGAGCGGATGCCCAGGGCGAGCTGCTCGTCGGTGAGCGCCCAGCCGCGGGCGCGGACCTCGCGCAGCGCGGCGTCGCGCTCGGCCCGGTCGGGCTGCCAGCGGGCGACCAGCCCGGAGCGGGTCGGCTGGGCGAGCGTGGCCTCGAGCTCGGCGGGCGGGAGCGCGGCCAGCAGCACCTTGCCCAGCGACGTCGGCAGCGCGGGGAAGCGGGTGCCGATCTGCACCGACAGCCCGACGATCTTCGGCACGGCCACCCGGGCGACGTAGACGATGTCCGACCCGTCGAGCTGGGCCACCGAGCACGACTCGTTCGTGCGGGCCACCAGGTCGGCCATGTGCGGGCGGGCGGTCTCCCACAGGCCCTGCGAGCACACGTAGGCGACGCCCAGGTCGAGCACGCGCGGGGTGAGCGCGAAGCCGCCGTCGGTCGCGCGCACATAGCCCAGCTCGGCGAGGGTGAGCAGGATCCGCCGCGCCGTCGGGCGGGCCAGCCCGGTGGCCGTGGCGACCTCGGTCAGCGACAGCGCCTGCCGGCCCGGCCGGAATGCGGCGATCACGTCCAGCCCGCGGGCGAGCGCCTCGATGAAGTCGGGCCCGGTGCCCTCGCGCGGCATGGCGTTCCCCCGGTCGTCGCAACGGTCGTCCCGGCGAGGCTACCGCCCCGTCCGCCCTGCGGACAGCGCGCCACCCGGACGGCCGCAGGTTCGTCTTGACAGCCGCCGGGGGTCGCACCACAGTACGGACGACCGTAGATCGGACATGTGTCCGCCGTTTCGACCGGAAGGCGTCGTGATGGACGAGAACCCCCCGTCGGTGGTGCTGCGCGGCGGCACCGTGCTCACCGTCGACGACGCCCACCGCGTGCTGCCGGGCACCGACGTGCTGGTCGAGGGCGACCGGATCACCGCCGTCGGGCCGGGGCTGGAGGTGCCGGCGGGCACGCGCGAGATCGATGCGACCGACGGCATCGTCATGCCCGGGATGGTCGACACCCACCGGCACATGTGGCAGACCGCGATGCGCGGCTACGGCGCCGACTGGACACTCACGCAGTACTTCGTCTGGTACTACCTGGAGTCGGGCCGGCACTTCCGCCCGCAGGACGTGCGGGCGGGCAACCTGCTCGCCGCCGCCGAGGCGCTCGACGCCGGGGTCACCACGGTCGTGGACTGGTCGCACGGGCTGCAGACGACCGAGCACGCCGAGGCGGCCGTCGACGCGCTGCGGTCGGTGCCCGGTCGGTTCGTCCTGGCCTACGGCAACATCCAGCAGGCCCCGTGGGAGTGGTCGGCGTCGAAGGACTTCCAGGCGTTCGCCCGCCGCCTCGTCGACGCCCGCGACGACAAGCTCGCCTTCCAGATGGCCTTCGACGTCACCGGCGACCCGGCGTTCCCGGAGCGGGCGGCCTACGAGGTGGCCCGCGAGCTGGGGGTGCCGGTCACCACGCACGCCGGGGTGTGGGGCGCGACCAACGACGACGGCATCCGGCTGGCGCACGAGGCGGGCCTGCTCGACCCCAGCCACGTCTTCGTGCACGCCGCCACGCTGTCGGCCGACAGCTACCACCGCATCGCCGCCAGCGGCGGGTCGGTGTCGGTGTCCACCGAGAGCGAGCAGAGTGCCGGGCAGGGCTACCCGCCCACCTGGGCGCTGCGCGCGCACGACATCCCGGTGTCGCTGTCGATGGACACGAGCGTCTGGTGGAGCGGGGACCTGTTTTCCGCCATGCGCACGACGCTGGGCGCGGACCGCTCGCGCGAGCACATGGACGCCCACGCCAAGGGCGAGACGATCACCTGCTGCACGCTGCGCGCCGACCAGGTCGTCGACTGGGCCACCCGCGGCGGGGCCCGCGCGCTGGGCCGCGACGACCTCGGCACCGTGGAGGTGGGGCGCAAGGCCGACCTCATCCTGATCAAGAACGAGCACTCGCCGGTGTCGTTCCCGCTGCTCAACCCGCACGGCCACGTCGCCTTCCAGGCCCAGCGCGGCGACGTGCACACCGTGCTCGTGGACGGGCGCGTGGTGAAGTCCGATCACCGGCTGGTCGGGGTGGACCTCGCCGCGATCCGCCGGGAGGTGGAGGCCACCGTCGAGCACCTGCGCTCGACGCTGGGCGAGGAGGCCTGGACGAAGGGCATGAACCCCGACATCCCGGAGACGAAGCTCCTCGACAACCCCTACACCTACACGGACTACGCCAGCGGGGCCACGCACGGCCAGGGCTGACCCGGCGGTCTCGATCACGCTACGTGGTAGTAACTTCCTCCGGATCCCGCGATCGGCGGTGAGCTGCCGATCTTGTCGGACGAGAGGGAAGCATGCCGTCACGTGGAGTCACTGCCGTGGTCGAGAGCGTGGCCGCCCCGGTCGCCCCGACCGTCGGCGACCCGGCCGTCAACCTCGCGGTGTTCGGCGCCGTCGTCGCCCTGACCCTGGTCGCCGTGGTGCGCGCCGGCCGCGTGACCAGGACGGCGGCCGACTACTACACCGCCGGTCCGGGCTTCACCGGCCGCACCAACGGCGTCGCGATGGCGGGGGACTACCTCTCCGCCGCCGCCTTCCTCGGCGTGGTGGGCGCCGTCGCGGTCGCCGGCTACGACGGCGTGACGTTCGCGATCGGCTCGATGATCGGCTGGGTCATCGCGCTGCTGCTGCTCGCCGAGCGGGTCCGCAACACCGGCCGCTACACGATGGGCGACGTGCTCGGCTTCCGCGCCGCCGACCGCCGGGTCCGCGCCGCGGCCGCGATCTCCACGCTCACCGTGTCGCTGATGTACCTCGTGGCGCAGATCGCCGGGGCGGGCGGGCTGGTGGCCCTGCTGCTCGGCGTACCCGGCGACGACCGCGGCACCCAGTCGGTCGTGATCGTCGTGGTGGGCCTGCTGATGGTCTTCTACGTGCTCATCGGCGGGATGCGCGGCACGACCTGGGTGCAGGTCATCAAGGCGGTCCTGCTCGGGTTCACCGCGCTGGTCCTCGCGGTGTGGGTGCTGGGCCGCTGGGGATTCGACGGCTCCCGGCTGCTCGGCGCGGCCGTCGACGCCCACCCCGCCGGGGAGCGGCTGCTGGAGCCGGGCATCCTCTACGGCTCGACCGGGCTCGACAAGATCGACTTCATCTCGCTGTCGATCGCCGGACTGCTCGGCCCGGCCAGCCTGCCGCACATCCTCATGCGGTTCTTCACCGTCCCCGACGCCCGCGAGGCGCGCCGCTCCACGGTGTGGGCGGTGTGGCTGATCGGCACGTTCTTCCTGCTCACCCTCGCGATGGGGTTCGGCGCGACGGCGCTCGTCGGGCCGCAGGCGATCCTCGCCGCCCCCGGGGCGTCCAACGCCGCGGCCCCGCTGCTGGCCTGGCGCCTGGGCGGCGAGCTGATGCTCGGGCTGGTGGCCGCCGTCGCGTTCGCGACGATCCTGGCCGTCGTCGCCGGGCTGACGATCACGGCGTCGGCGTCGTTCGCCCACGACGTCTACGCGCAGGTGCTGCGGCGCGGCCAGCGGGTGGACGCGCGCCAGGAGATCCGGGTGGCCCGGGCGACCGCGCTGGTCGTCGGCGTCGTGGCGACGGTGGGCGGGCTCGCGGTCAACGGCCAGAACGTCGCCGTGCTCATCGGGCTGGCGTTCGCGGTGGCGGCCTCGGCGAACCTGCCGGCGCTGCTGCTGACGCTGTACTGGCCCCGGTTCACCGTCCGGGGCCTGCAGTGGAGCATGTACGGCGGCATGCTCACCGCGGTGGTGCTGGTCGTGTTCTCCCCGGCGGTGTCCGGCCGCCCGGACGCCGTGCTGCCCGACGTGGACTTCGCGTGGTTCCCGCTGGCGAACCCGGGCATCGTATCCGTGCCGGTGTCGTTCGCGCTCGCCGTGGCCGGGTCGCTGCTCCCGGGCGCGGTCGCGGGCCGGGCGGCGTGGGCCGAGACCGAGGTGCGGTCGCTGGTGCCGACGGCGCGGGGGCGCTGAGGCACAATCCCGGCGGCACCATGATCGCGGGCGAGCGGGAGGACGGCGGAGGAATGGCGGCAGCGCTCACCGAGCACGACGTGGCGGCGGTCCGGGGCGAGGTGGCGGCCGGCCGGCCGGTCACGGTCTGGTTCACCCCGGCCGCGGTCGGGGTCCCGGTGGGCGGGTCGGCCAAGGTGGTGACCGTCGACGACGTTGCCGAGGGCGAGTTCATCCAGGTGCGGCGCACCGGGTCGCGGGACACGATGTTCTGCTCGCCCGCGGAGCTGACCCGCACCCGCCCGCCCCGGCGCCGCGCGGGGGACCCCGAGCCCGCCGCCGGGACGGCCCCCGCCCAGCGCATTGTCGCAAAGCGCACCGCCGGGAAGCCCTCCGCGCAACCCGTCGCCGCCCAACCCGCCGCCGGCAGGTCCGCTGCCGCCACGCCCGCCGCCGCCAGGCCCGCCGCCGCCAAGGCCGCCGCCGAGAAGGCCGCCGACAGGCCCGCCGCAGGCAGGCCCGCCGACGACCCCACC
>JAPLAT010000139.1 GCA_026393175.1 Pseudonocardiales bacterium | reverse complement strand
GCGTCGAGCACGTACGGGCCGTCGGCGGGGTTGCCGATCGCGAGCGAGCGGGCGATGGTGTCCGGCCGCACCGGCTGGACGACGTCGTGGCCCTCGGTGAAGGCGTGCGCGACCGGCGAGCAGCCGGTGGCCTGCGCGCCGAAGATCCGGTACGGGGTGGGCTCGACGAGGCCGAGCCGGCCGAACTCGGTGAAGCCCTTGTCCACCTTCGTCAGCTGCGAGCCCGACGCCACGGGCACCACGATCTGCTCGGGCAGGCGCCAGCCCAGCTGCTCGGCGACCTCGTAGCCGAGGGTCTTCGAGCCCTCCGCGTAGTACGGGCGGACGTTGACGTTGACGAACGCCCAGTCCTCGTGCTCCGCGGCGAGCTCGGTGGCCAGCCGGTTGACGTCGTCGTAGTTGCCGTCGACGGCGAGCAGGGTGCCGCCGTAGACCGCCGTGGTGAGGACCTTGGCCTGCTCCAGGGAGGAGGGCACGAGCACCACGGAGTCCCAGCCGGCGCGGGCGGCCGCGGCGGCCACGGCGTTGGCGAGGTTGCCGGTGGACGGGCAGCACAGGACGGTGAAGCCCAGCTCGCGGGCCGCGGCCAGGGCGACGGCGACGACGCGGTCCTTGAACGAGTGCGTCGGGTTGCCGGTGTCGTCCTTGACCCACAGGTTGCGCAGGCCCAGTGCGGCGCCCAGCCGGTCGGCCTTGATCAGGCGGGTCAGGCCGGGCTCGGTGTTGGGGTGGTCCTGCACCGTGGACGGCACGGGCAGCAGGTCCTTGTAGCGCCAGATGTTGTCCGGCCCGGCCTCGATGGAGGCGCGCGAGACGCCGGAGAAGTCGTAGGCCACCTCGAGCGGCCCGAAGCACTGGGGACAGGCGAACTCGGCGGCCAGCGGGATGCGGTGCCCGCACTCACGACAAGACAGCGCGCGGGCGGGGCCCAGGTCGTAGGCGGTGGTGGCGACCGAACGGTCGTCGACGAGCGACATCGGAGAATCTCCTCATCTTCCCCGCGACGTGCGGGTCGGAATTGGCACCGTGTTCAGCGCGCCGATGATCTCGGTGGGCGCTGCCGGTTGCCGGGGTGTCAACGGGCCGTTCCCTCAACCCCTCTGGATGAGCCATGTGCAGTTGTGGCGCCGAGGTTACGTGACGGCGTGTCCCGATCCCAAGCGGTGTCCGCGATGTGGGAGGCGGCTCACGCGATGTCCGGGGCGTGCGCCACGATGGCGGCCGTGGCCGTACCGACCGTGCACCTGGTGATCGGCGAGGAGGAACTGCTCGTCGAGCGCGCGATCGCCGACGTGCTGGCGCGGGTCCGCGCCGACGAGCCGGAGGCCGAGGTCCGCCGCCACCGCGCCACCGAGCTGAGCCCGGTCGACCTGGCCGACGCGCTCAGCCCGTCGCTGTTCGCCGAGGGGCGCGTGGTCGTCGTCCAGGCGGCCCACGAGGCGGGCAAGGAGCTTACCGCGGCGCTGCTGGAGCAGTCCCGCGACCTGGCCGACGGCATCGTCCTCGCCGTCACCCACGCCGGGGGCGCCCGCAACAAGGCGCTGGCCGACGCGCTGCGCGCCGCCGGCGCCGAGGTGGTGCGCTGCGACCGGCTCACCCGCTTCGAGGAGCGGGCCGACTTCGTCCGGGCCGAGGTGCGCCGCGCCGGCGGCACCATCGCGCCCGCGGCCGTCGGCGTGCTGATCGAGGCGGTCGGCTCGGACCTGCGCGAGCTCGCCGCGGCCACCGGCCAGCTCGTGTCCGACACCGGCGGCACGGTCGACGAGAAGGCGGTGCGCCGCTACCACCGCGGCCGCGCGGAGAGCACCGGGTTCGCGGTGGCCGACAAGGTCGTGGCGGGCGACCGGGCCGGGGCGCTGGAGGCCCTGCGCTGGGCGCTGCTGCTCGGCGTGCCGCCGGTGCTCGTCGCCGACGCCCTGGCCGATGCGGTGCGCACGCTGGCGAAGGTCGGCTCGGCCGGGCGGGGCGACCCCAACCGGCTGGCCGGCGCGCTGGGGATGCCGCCGTGGAAGGTCCGCCGGGCCCAGCAGCAGGTGCGGTCGTGGCGGCCGGAGGCGGTGGCCGCGGCCGTGGCCGTCACGGCGCAGCTCAACGCCGACGTCAAGGGCGTCGCGGCCGACGCGGGCTACGCCTGCGAGCGGGCCGTGCTGCAGCTGTGCGCGGCCCGCGGGCGCGGCTGAGCGCGCGAGAGGCTGTCCCCGGACACGACGACGGCGCCGCCCCCGAGGAGGGAACGACGCCGTCGTGGACGCGTCAGGACGCGGTGCTGCTGAGCCGCTTGGCCATGGCCGACTTGCGGTTGGCCGCCTGGTTGCGGTGGATGACGCCCTTGCCGGCCGCCTTGTCGAGGGCCTTCGCCGCGGCGCGCTGCAGGACGGTGGCCTGCTCGGTGTCGCCGGACTCCACGGCCTCGCGGAACTTGCGCACGGCGGTGCGCACCGACGAGCGGACCGACTTGTTGCGCTGACGGCGCTTCTCGTTGGTCTTGACCCGCTTGATCTGGGACTTGATGTTGGCCACGCGTCTGCCTCGGTCCTTCGGTGTGTGTCTCGTCGGGAAGGCCCGGGCGGCTGGTCACGCCGGGCGCTCGACGGTCCATGCTACAGCGCCGCCCGACCCGGACCGCACCACCCCGTCGTTACCGGGACGTAGCACGTCTGGCTGGCCCGATCACGCCGTCGTGGGTGAGGATGCCCGGCGTGACCCGCGCCCCCGAACGCCGCCGTGGCGCCCCGGCCGGCGGTTCCCCGTCCGGCGACGGCAACGGGACCGGCACGGCCGCCCTGTTCGACGGCTACCTCGAACCCGACCGACCGTACTCGGGCGCGTTCGACGAGATGTTCCACGCCGACGGCCGGATCCGCTCGCACTACCGGGCCCTGCACGACGCCATCGCCCCGACGGCGGCCGCGGACCTCGCCGTCCGGTCCGAGGCGCTGGACCGCGCCTACGTCGACCAGGGCATCACGTTCTCGCTGTCGGGCCAGGAGCGGCCCTTCCCGCTCGACATCGTGCCTCGGGTGATCAGCGCGAGCGAGTGGACGCGGCTGCAGAAGGGCATCGTGCAGCGCGTGCAGGCGCTGGAGGCGTTCCTCGCCGACATCTACGGCGACGCCGAGATCGTCCGCGACGAGGTCCTGCCCCGCAGGCTGATCACCAGCTGCGCGCACTACCACCGCGCCGCGCACGGGCTGACCCCGCCGAACGGCGTGCGCATCCACGTCGCCGGCATCGACCTCGTCCGCGACGAGGAGGGCACGTTCCGGGTGCTGGAGGACAACCTCCGCAACCCGTCCGGGGTGTCCTACGTGATGGAGAACCGCCGCACCATGGCGCGGGTCTTCCCCGACCTGTTCAGCCGCCAGCGCGTCCGCGCCGTCGGCGACTACTCGGTGCACCTGCTGCGGGCCCTGCGGGCCGCCGCGGCGGCCAACGAGGCCGACCCGACCGTCGTCGTGCTCACGCCCGGGGTGTTCAACTCCGCCTACTTCGAGCACTCGCTGCTGGCCCGGCAGATGGGCGTGGAGCTCGTCGAGGGCCGCGACCTGTTCTGCCGCGACAACGTCGTCTACATGCGCACCACGCAGGGCGAGCAGCAGGTCGACGTCATCTACCGGCGCATCGACGACGAGTTCCTCGACCCCCTGCAGTTCAACCCCGACTCGGTGCTCGGCGTCGCGGGCGTGCTCAACGCGGCGCGGGCGGGCACGGTCGTCATCGCCAACGCGGTCGGCAACGGGGTGGGCGACGACAAGCTTGTCTACACCTACGTCCCGGACATGATCGACTACTACCTGGGCGAGAAGCCGCTCATCCCCAACGTCGCGACCTACCGCTGCTGGCTCGACGACGAGTGCGCCCACGTGCTCGACCGGCTCGACGAGCTCGTCCTCAAGCCGGTGGAGGGCTCGGGCGGGTACGGGATCCTGTTCGGCCCGGACGCGTCGCCGCGCCAGCTCCGCGACGCCCGCAAGGCGATCCGCGAGGACCCGCGCGGCTGGATCGCCCAGCCGGTCGTGCAGCTCTCCACGGTGCCGACGAAGGTCGACGACCGGCTGGCGCCCCGGCACGTCGACCTGCGGCCCTTCGCCGTCAACGACGGGGACGGGGTGTTCGTGCTGCCCGGCGGGCTGACCCGGGTGGCGCTGCCCAAGGGCAGCCTGGTGGTCAACTCCAGCCAGGGCGGCGGCAGCAAGGACACGTGGGTGCTGGCCGCGCAGCGCTCCCCGGAGGCCGAGCGCGAGCTGGGCGGGCGCGGCCTCGCGGTCGCGGCCCCGGCCGGCTCGCCCGCGGCCGAGCACGGCCCCGAGCTGACGATCGGCCAGCAGCAGCAGCAACAACAGCAGCAACAGCAGCAGGGGCGTGAGCGGTGCTAGCGAGGAACGCCGAGTCCCTGTTCTGGATCGGCCGGTACGTCGAGCGGGCCGACGACACCGCGCGGATCCTCGACGTCTCGGTCCACCAGCTGCTCGAGGACGCCACCGTCGACGCCGACACCGCCGCGCGCACGCTGCTCGCCGTGCTCGGGGTGGAGGCGCCCGACGCCGAGCCGATGGACGCCTGGTCGCTCACCGAGCTGGTCGGCTACTCGCCCGACCAGGCCGGGTCGATCGTGTCGTCGGTGTCCAGCGCCCGGGAGAACGCCCGCGGCGCGCGGGAGGTCGTCTCCGCCGAGATGTGGGAGTGCCTCAACGCCACGTGGAACGCGCTGCCCGAGCGGCAGCGCTACGCGCGCTGGGTCGGCCCGCACGCGTTCTTCTCCTACGTCGAGGACCGCGCGGCGATGATGAACGGGCTCGCCGCGTCGACGATGAGCCGCGACGACACCTGGCGGTTCTACCTGCTGGGCCGCTCCGTCGAGCGCGTCGACATGATCGTGCGGCTGCTGCTGTCACGGGTGTCGGACCGGATGAACTCGCCGGGCTGGCTCACGGTGCTGCGCTGCGCCGGCGCGGCCGACACCTACCTGCGCACCTACCGCGGCGCGCTCGACGCCACCCGCGTCGTGCAGTTCCTGCTCATGGACAAGCTGTTCCCGCGCTCGGTGTTCCACGCGCTGCGCCAGGCCGAGACCTGCCTCGCCGAGCTGGACAACCGGCCCACCGCCCGGATCGGGGCCAAGGCCGAGGCGCTGCGGCTGCTCGGCCGGGCCCGCTCGGAGCTGGAGTTCCTGCGCCCCGAGGAGCTGCTCGACGACCTGCCGACCCAGCTGCTCGGGCTGCAGGAGACCATCCGCGACGTCGGCGAGGCCGTGTCCCTGCAGTACTTCCACGCCGCCCCCTGGGTCGCCTGGACCGCACCGGAGGTGTCGTAGTCGTGGGCTGGCGCATCCGGGTCGTGCACGAGACGGGCTACCGCTACAACACCGCCGTGACCGAGTCCTACAACGAGGTCCGGCTCACCCCGCGCAGCGACAACCGGCAGAACGTCATCGTCAGCCGGGTGGAGACGGTGCCGCCGACGCGGTCCTACCGCTACACCGACTACTGGGGCACCACCGTCACCGCCTTCGACCTGCACGCCCCGCACACCGAGCTCGCCGTCACCGCGACCTCGGTGGTGGAGACGGCCGACGCGCTCGCCCCGGCCCGCTCGGCCACGTGGGAGGAGCTCGCCGGCGAGGCGGTGCGCGACCGGTTCACCGAGACCCTCGAGTTCACCGACTACGTCGTGCGCAACCGCGACCTGTCCCGGGCCGCCCGCGCGCTCAAGCGCGGCAAGGACCCGGCCGACGCCGTGCTCGCCGCGAGCCGCTGGGTCCGCGAGCACCTGACCTACCAGCCCGGCACCACGGGCGTGCACACGAACGCGGTCGAGGCCTGGGAGACCCGGCAGGGGGTCTGCCAGGACTTCGCGCACCTCACGCTGCTGCTGCTGCGCGAGATGGGCGTGCCGGCCCGCTACGTGTCGGGCTACCTGCTCCCGCGGGCGGAGACCGAGGTCCGCCAGACCGTCACCGGGGAGAGCCACGCCTGGATCGAGGCGTGGACGGGCGGCTGGTGGGGCTACGACCCGACCAACGACATCGAGATCGGGCACCGGCACGTGTGGGTGGCCGTCGGGCGCGACTACGCGGACGTCCCGCCGCTCAAGGGCATCTACTCCGGCGGGTCGGCGGCCGCGCTCGACGTGACCGTCGACATGACCCGGCTGGCCTGAGCCCCGCTACTGGCCGCTCGGCACCCGGTGCGACGGGCCGACGCGCGGCAGCCGCAGGGTGGGCCCTGCGGGCATGTCGCCGACCGGCGCGGCGCCGATCACGACGGTGTTGCCGCCCTGGTGCTTGGCCCGGTACATGGCCGCGTCCGCCCCGGCCAGCGCGGCCGACGGGTCGCCGCCCAGCGGGGTGCGGACGACCCCGATCGACATGGTGACGCCCGCGGCCTGCTCCTCGGGCAGCGCGGCGACGGCCTCGGTGGCGCGCAGCAGCACCGACCGCGCCACCGGCAGCGGCGTGCCGGGCAGCACGACGACGAACTCGTCGCCGCCGTAGCGGGCCACCAGGTCGTGGGCGCGCAGCGTGGCGCGCAGGCAGCCCGCGACGGCCTGCAGCACCCGGTCGCCGACGGCGTGCGAGCGCGCGTCGTTGACGTCCTTGAACCGGTCGAGGTCCACCAGCGCGACGGCGCAGGGCTGCGCGACCGGGGAGGATAGCTCCTCGGCCAGGTGCAGGTCGAGGGCGCGGCGGTTGGGCAGGCCGGTGAGCGGGTCCTCCATCGCCTGCGCGGCGACGGCCCCGTGGACGCGGGAGAGCCGGTGGTGCTCGGAGTGGCTGCGCAGCGCGAGCAACCGGGCCTCGCGCAGCGCCCACAGCTCGTCCTCCAGCGCGGCGGCGTAGCGGTCGAGCGCGGGGGTGCGCGTCACGTCCCCGCGCGCGGCCGCCTCGGCCCGGGCGAACTCGCGGTGCAGGGCCAGCGCGAGCACGGGCTCGGGGCGGCTGCCGTCGAGCAGCCGGTCGCGCGCCTGCTCCAGGTGCGCGACGGCGTCGTGCGGGCGCTGCGCCGTGAGCAGGCAGCGCGCCGTGGCGATGGCGAGCAGGATCCGGTCGTCGACGAGGACGGCGATGCGTGCGAGCGCGTCGAGCCGCGGGAGGTGCTGCGGGCCCGGGTGGTGCAGCGCGAACGCGGCCCCGATGACGGTGCACTGCTCGACCGGCGGCAGCGGGGCCGAGCTGACCTCGCGGGCCCGGTTCCACAGCCGCGCCCCCGCGTGCGCGATCTGCGCGGCCGCGACGAACCGGGCCGCCGCGGCGGCGTCGCGCCCGCCCCGCTCCAGGCGTAGGGCCCAGGACAGCTGCAGCCGGACCCGGTTGAGCTGGTGGATCAGCTGGTCGACGGGGTCGGCGGTGGTGCCGGCGACCGCGATCGCGCGCAGCGACACCTCGTCGGCGAGCTCGTGGGAGCCGAGCCGGAGCAGCACGATGAGCAGGCTGTTGAGCGTGCGGGCCAGCCGGTGCCGCCAGCGGTCGGGGTCGCGGCCGGGCGGGGGGCCGCCGACGTCGGCGAGGATCGCGAGCGCCGTGGCCGCGTCGGGCAGCGCGGAGTCGCCGTGGTCGAAGGTGGCGACCTTGTGGGCGCGCAGCACCGCGACCTCGGCGAGCCGGCACCCGTCGCCGTCGAGCTCGGCGAGCTCGGTGAACGCGGCGAGCAGGCCCTCGACCTCCGCGGCGTCCTCGACGCGCTCCTCCAGCAGCCGCAGCAGCATGCAGATCCGCAGCAGCTCGACGACCAGCTCGGAGGGGCCGCGCCTGCGGGCGACCGCGAGGAGGGCGTCCAGGCCGCGGCGGGCGGCGGCGCGACCGGCCGGCGGGGCCTTCTGCTGCCACAGGAACATGTCCCGCGCCCTGGCCTCGACGGCCGCGTCGCCGAGGTGGACGGCGTCCTCGGCGCACCGGCACTCGGCCGCGCCCGCGATGAGGTCGCAGCCGCCCGTGCCGTGGCGTCCCGCGCCCGGCGAGAGTGTGGTCAACCGGTCGCCCCCTCGGCTGGACGGTCGGGAGAACAGCTGGTGTCGCGCCGGGGCTGGGGACCCGCGCGCGGCAGCCATCGTCGCACGTGCAGCCGCACATGCAAGCGTCGGGCGACGGCCGGGCGAGCGGTCGGCACGGATGCCCGGTACCGCATGATTCCCGGCGACGCGGACCACCGTGGGCCGCGCGCAGCGGAGGTGTGACATGCGGGGTCTGTGGGGCGAGTTCAAGGCGTTCGCGCTCGGGGGCAACATGCTCGACCTGGCGCTCGGCTTCATCATCGGCACCGCGTTCGCCGGGCTGGTGGACAGCCTCGCCGCGGACGTGATCATGCAGCTGGTCGCGGCGATCTTCGGCCAGCCGGACTTCTCGGCGCTGGCGTTCACGCTGAACGGGTCGGAGATCCGGTACGGCGCGTTCCTCACCGTGATCGTCAACTTCCTGCTGCTGGCCGCCGTGCTGTTCGGCCTGGTGCAGCTGCTGAAGAAGGCCGGGCTGGGCAACTTCAAGGCCCAGGGCAGCCGGGAGTGCCCGTACTGCACGGAGTTCGTCGCGATCGACGCCACGAAGTGCAAGTACTGCACGGCCGACATCGAGCCGGTGGTCAAGGACGAGGACGACGCCCCCACCACGACGACGGAGTCCCGGGTCGCCGACTGAGGCGGTGCCGTGCCGTGCCGTGCGGCGGGGGCGGGGTGGTCGCGGTGGCTGCGCCACCCCGGCCGCGCAGGCATGGGACGATGGGGTCGTCCCCACAGCGAAATGGAAAACCTGAGTGGCCTCGTTCGCCGACAAGACGTTCACCCCGCCGGAGCTGATCCGGAACTTCTGCATCATCGCCCACATCGACCACGGCAAGTCGACGCTGGCCGACCGGATGCTGCAGCTCACCGGCGTGGTCGAGGGGCGTGCGATGCGCGCCCAGTACCTCGACCGGATGGACATCGAGCGCGAGCGCGGCATCACGATCAAGGCGCAGAACGTGCGGCTGCCGTGGCAGGTCGACGGGCAGGACCACGTCCTGCACCTCATCGACACCCCCGGGCACGTCGACTTCACCTACGAGGTGAGTCGGGCGCTGGAGGCGTGCGAGGGCGCGATCCTGCTGGTGGACGCCGCGCAGGGGATCGAGGCGCAGACGCTGGCGAACCTCTACCTCGCGCTGGAGAAGGACCTCACGATCATCCCGGTCCTCAACAAGATCGACCTGCCGGCGGCCGACCCGGACCGCTACGCCGCCGAGATCGCCCACATCGTCGGCTGCGACCCCGACGACGTGCTGCGGGTCAGCGCCAAGACCGGGTCGGGCGTGCGCGAGCTGCTCGACGAGGTCGTCCGGCTCGTGCCGGCCCCGGTGGGCGACGCCGACGCCCCGGCCCGGGCGATGATCTTCGACTCCGTGTACGACACCTACCGCGGCGTCGTCACCTACATCCGCGTCGTCGACGGGAAGATCACCCCGCGCGAGCGGATCCGGATGATGTCCACCAACGCCACGCACGAGCTGCTGGAGGTCGGCGTCGTCTCCCCGGAGCCCAAGCCCACCGAGGGCCTGGGCGTCGGCGAGGTGGGCTACCTCATCACCGGGGTGAAGGACGTCCGCCAGTCGAAGGTCGGCGACACCGTCACCAGCCAGCGCAAGGGCGCCACCGAGCCGCTCACCGGCTACCGCGAGCCCCGGCCGATGGTCTACTCCGGGCTCTACCCCGTCGACGGCTCGCAGTACCCCGACCTGCGCGAGGCGCTGGACAAGCTGCAGCTCAACGACGCGGCCCTGACCTACGAGCCCGAGACGTCCGCGGCGCTGGGCTTCGGGTTCCGCTGCGGGTTCCTGGGCCTGCTGCACCTGGAGATCACCCGCGACCGCCTGGAGCGCGAGGCCGGGCTCGACCTGATCTCCACCGCGCCCAACGTCATCTACCGGGTGGTCAAGGACGACGGCACCGAGATGACGGTCACCAACCCGTCGGACTGGCCCACCGGCAAGGTCGCGCAGATCTTCGAGCCCATCGTGAAGACGACGATCCTCGCGCCCTCGGAGTTCATCGGCGCGATCATGGAGCTGTGCCAGAGCAGGCGCGGCCAGCTCGGGGGCATGGACTACCTGTCCGAGACCCGCGTCGAGCTGCGCTACACCATGCCGCTCGCCGAGATCATCTTCGATTTCTTCGACGCCCTGAAGTCCCGCACCCGCGGCTACGCCTCGCTGGACTACGAGGAGGCGGGCGAGCAGGAGTCCGACCTCGTCAAGGTCGACATCATGCTGCAGGGCGAGCCCGTCGACGCGTTCTCGGCCATCCGGCACAAGGACGACGCCTACGGCTACGGCACGTCGATGACCACGAAGCTGCGCGAGCTCATCCCGCGCCAGCAGTTCGAGGTGCCGATCCAGGCCGCGATCGGGTCGCGGATCATCGCGCGGGAGAACATCCGGGCGATCCGCAAGGACGTCCTCGCCAAGTGCTACGGCGGCGACATCACCCGCAAGCGCAAGCTGCTGGAGAAGCAGAAGGAGGGCAAGAAGCGGATGAAGACCATCGGTCGCGTCGAGGTCCCGCAGGAGGCCTTCGTCGCCGCGCTCTCCACGGACTCCTCGGCGGACAAGCCGAAGAAGTAGCCCTCCTCCGGTCCGGGCGGAACCCCCTCGGGGCCCGGCTCCGTCTGTACCTCCTGCGGGAAGGAGGGGACCATGAGGGCCATGAGCACGCAGGTCGGTATCCCCACGGGTCGCTACCTCGAGGTGGCCTCCGTGCGCGGCGACGAGCCGTACCGGGCGGAGCGACCGTTCCCCGTGACCGTCGTGCCGGCCCGCCTGCTCGACGGCACCCGCCCGTGACGCTCACCGACCCCAACGCGGTCGGCGCGGTCGTCCTGCTCGTCGTGTTCGTCGTCGGGGTGCTGGCCGGGCGGGCGAAGGGCCGGCTGGGGCTGCTGCTGGGCGGGCTGGTGGCCGTCGTGGCGGTCGCGGTCGTCGTCGCGGGGGTGAGCGGGGCCGACCTGTCCGCACCGCCCGAGGTGCTCGGCCCGCGGCTGGGCGACGTCTACGCCGTCGTCCTGCCCCCGGCGATCGCGTTCCTCGCCGGCTGGCTCGCCGCCCGCGGGACCTGGTTCCGGCGCGCCGTCGTCGTCGGGGTGGCGGTGCTGCTGCTCGCGGCCTTCCCCTACGCGGCCGCGGGGGCGGCGACGGCCGGTGCGCTCACCGGCTGAGCGGCCGGGGCACGGCACGGACGGGGCGGCGGTGGTCGCGGTGACGGGGGACCGCGACCGGCTCCCCGGCGTCGTCGAGGCCCGCCCGCACCTCGGGGTGCGCGGGCGGGGGTGGCTCGACGGCGTGCTCGCTCGCCGACCGGTCTTCGGGGGACCGGTCCGGGGATCACGTGCGGGCGAGCGCCTCGAGCAGGTCGGCGAGCTGTTCGCGCTCGGGGGTGTGGGCCGCGCCGATGGCGTCGCCGACCCGTCGTTCGACGGTGCCGCAGACCCGTTCCACCACGGTGCGGCCGCCGCCGGCGAGGTGGACGAGGACGCGCCTGCGGTCGACCGGGTCGGTGCGCCGGAACGCGAGGTTGGCCTCCACCAACCGGTCGACGACGCGGGTGGCGGTGGGGGCGGGGAGGGCGGTGTGCGAGGCGATCTCGCCCATGCTGCGCCCACCGCCGCGGGCGAGCATCAGGAGGACCCGCCAGCCGTCACGGCTGACGCCCTCCGCCGAGGTGGCCGGCGACAGCGCGGTGGCCACCGCGCGGTCCAACCGGTCGAGCAGCTCGACCAGACCCGTCACAGGTGGCGCCGGGGCGTAGACCGTCCCCGGCGCCGTTCGACTTCGTGGCTCAGACACGGTCACACACTGTACGACCGAATCCGTGCACGTGCCGCTGTCCGTGCAGATTGACCCCGACCGGACCTGTCCGTGCAGGTCAGCGCGTGAACACGATCTTGCCCGCGGTGTCGCCGTCGAGCATCGCCCGGAAGCCGTCGGCGGCCTTCTCCATCGGCAGCTCGAGCCCGATCTGCGGAGTGATGTCCGCATTGGCGACGAAGGCGAGGAGATCGGCGAGCTCGTCGCGGGTGCCCATCGTCGAACCGACGACGCGGAGCTGGAGGAAGAACAGCCGCTGCAGGTCCGCGGGGGGATTAGGCCCACTGGTGGAACCGGAGATGACGATCACACCGCCCGGCTTGAGCGCCCGCATCGAGTGCTTCCACGTGGCGTCACCGACGGTCTCGAACACGGCGTCGACGCGGTCGGGCAGCCGGGCCCCGGACTCGAAGACCGCGTGCGCGCCCAGCTGCGTGGCCAGCGCCCGCTTCTCCTCGGTGCGCCCGGTCGCCCAGACCTGCATGCCGGCGGCGCGGCCGAGCGTGATCAGCGCGGTGGCGACCCCGCCCGAGGCGCCCTGCACCAGCATCGACTGGCCGGGCCGCAGCCCGGACTTCACGAAGATCATCCGATAGGCCGTGAGCCACGCGGTGCCCATGCACGCGCCCTGGGCGGCGGTGAGCCCCTCGGGCATCGGGACGGCGTTGCGGGCCGGCACGACGACGGTGTCGGCGAACGTGCCCTGGTGCTTCTCGGTGAGCAGCGTGCGCTTCGGGTCGAGCGTCTCGTCGCCGACCCAGCCCGGGCTGGGGATCACCGAGTGCAGGACGACCGGGCTGCCGTCGGGCAGCGTCCCGGCGCCGTCGCAGCCGAGGATCATCGGGAACTGCTCGGGCTTGATGCCGACGCCGCGCAGGGTCCACAGGTCGTGCATGTTGAGGCTCGCGGCGGTCACCGTCACGGGCACCCACCCCTCGGGGACCTCGGGCTCGGGACGCTCGCCCACGGTGAGCGAGGCGAGCGGGTCGTCGGCGTTGGGCTCGGAGGCGTACACGGCGAACATGCCGGGAAACCTAGTGGGCGGGGCGACGCAGTACCGTGTGGGACGTGGCACGTGCCCTGGCGAACTGGTACGACGCGGTGGAGCTGTGGGTCACCCAGCTCGCCTTCCCGCTGCAGGTCCTGCTGGCCGTGGTGGTCGTGCTGCCGCTGTGCTTCGGGGTGGCGCTGCTGCTGGACCGGGTCGCCGACGCCGTCGCGGGGGCGCAGCGGCCCCACGACTGAGCCCCGCCTTCGGGAGGGGTCAGGACGCGGCGGCGAGCACCAGCGCGGGCAGCACGTCCGAGCACCCGGCGTCGACGAGCTCGCTCGCGAACGGGTCGCCCCGGGTGGCGCCCCGGTTGACGATCACCACCGGCACGCCGTGCTTGTGCGCGTGGCGGACGAACCGCAGCCCCGACATCACGGTGAGCGAGGAGCCCGCGACGAGCAGCGCGCCCCCGCCGCGGATCGCGTCGACCAGCGCGTAGGCCCGGGTGACGCGCTCGCGCGGCACGTTCTCCCCGAAGAACACGACGTCGGGCTTGAGCAGCCCGCCGCACGCCGTGCACGGGGCGAGGACGAAGCCGTCGACGTCGTCGAGCTCGGCGTCGCCGTCGGGGTTGACCGCGGCGCCGTCGGCGCCGAAGCCGGGGTTGAGCAGGGCCAGCCGGTGCTGGAGGTCCGCCCGCGGCGAGGTGCGCCCGCAGCCCAGGCAGACGACGGTGTCGATGCGGCCGTGCAGGTCGATCACCGACCGGCTGCCCGCGGCGGAGTGCAGGCCGTCGACGTTCTGCGTGATCAGCCCGTGCAGGATCCCGGCGGCCTCGAGGTCGGCCAGGGCACGGTGCCCGGCGTTCGGCGCGGCGTGCGCCATCGTCGACCAGCCGACGTAGCTGCGCGCCCAGTACCGCCGCTGCGCGTCCGCGCCCTTCACGAACTCCTGGTAGGTCATCGGGGTGCGCCGCGGCGAGCCCGGGCCGCGGTAGTCGGGGATCCCGGAGTCGGTGGAGAGCCCCGCGCCGGTGAGGGCGACGATCGGCCGGCCGTCCAGCACCTCGAACACGCCTCCAGGATACGTGTCGCGTTCGTCCAAGACCCGCCGTGACGGGCGCGGCAGGCTCGGGGGCATGGACCACGCAGACCACATGGAGGGCGCCGTCGCCCTCGTCGTCGCGGCGATCCGCGGCGCCGACCCGGCCCGCTTCGACGACCCCACCCCCTGCACCGACTACACCGTCCGGGCCCTGATCGACCACGTCGCCTCGGGCCTGCAGCTCGCGCTGGACGCGGCGACCCGCGAGCGGCGGGAGTGGTCCGACGGGCCCTCCCCGGTGCTGGCCGGGCTGGCCGAGGCGGACTGGGCGCGGGCGTGCGCGGAGACCGGCGCCGCCGTCGCCGCCGCCTGGGCCGACCCGGCCGCCTGGGAGGGCGAGTCGTTCATGGCGACCACCCCGATGCCGGCCGCCATGATCGGCTCGCTGATGACCGCCGAGTTCGCCGTGCACGCCTGGGACGTCGCCGCCGCCACCCGGCAGACCCTCGAGGTGTCGCCCGCGCTCGGGGAGGCCGCGCTCGCGGCGACCCGCGGCGTCGCGCAGATGGGTCGCGACGGCGGCTGGTACGGCCCGGAGGTGCCGGTCGGGCCGGACGCGACCGCCTTCGCGCTGGCGCTCGGGGAGTCCGGCCGCGACCCGGGGTGGGTCAGGTCTCGATGAGCCACGCGGGCAGGCGCTTCTCGGCGAACGCGCGCATGCCCTCCTGACCCTCCTCGCCGGCGAAGAACCGCGCCGACAGCTCCTGCATCGCCGTGAGGTCCTCCGCCATCGTGGCCGCGCGCGGCGCGCGCAGCATCTGCTTCGTCGCGGCCAGCGCGCCGGGGGCGCCCATGCGCAGCATCTGCGCGTAGCGGGCGACCTCGGTGTCCAGCTCGTCGGCGGGCACGCACGCGTTGAGCAGCCCGACGGCGACGGCGCGGGCGGCGCCGAACGTCTCGCCGGTGAGGAACAGCTCGTGCGCGGCGCGCGGCAGCAGCCGGGGCAGCACGGTCACCGAGATCACCGCGGGGACGACGCCGATGCGCACCTCGCTGAACGCGAAGGAGGCCTCCCGGGAGGCGACCGCGATGTCGCAGGCGGCGACGATGCCGACGCCGCCCGCCCGCGCCGGGCCGGCCAGCTTCGCGATCACGTGACGCCCTGGTCGCCCGCCTCCGCGCCGCGGGCCTCCTTGAGATCCATGCCGGAGCAGAACACGCTGCCGGTGTGGGTCAGGACGATCACGCGCACGGTGTCGTCGGCGATCGCCGTGGCGAGGTGCCCGCGCAGCTCGCGCCGCAGCTGGGCGGACAGGGCGTTGCGGTTGTCGGGGGAGTCCAGCGTGATCGTCGCGAGTCCTGCGGCGATGTCGAGGTGCACGAGCTCGGTCATGCGTTGCTCCTATGTCAAGCCGCGGCCGGCAGGGTGCCGGCCGCGCTGGTCGTGGTGGGGGTCAGCAGGCCGAACACGACCCTGGCCAGGCGGCGTTTGAGCGCCCGTAGAGCTTCCATCTTGGTGTCTCCGTTCGCGCGTCTGCGCTGGTAGTAGACCTGCCCGAGACTCTCAGGCATCCGAGTCTGGGTGACAGCGATCCGATGCAGGGCCGCGTTGAGCTGCCGGTTCCCGCCCCGGGCCAGGCGATGCCGGTTCGTCCGCCCCGACGAGGCCGGGATCGGCGCGGTCCCGGCGTGCATCGCGAAACAGGCCTCGGACCGGAACCGGGCAGGGTTCGCGGTCTCCCCGACGATCTTCGCCGCAGACAGCGCGCCGCATCCGGGCAGCTCCAGCAACGCTGGCGCGATCTGCTCGACGAGCCCGGTGATCTCGCGCTCCAGAGCATTGATCCGCACAGTCGCCGCCCGGATGTCGATGATCAGCTCCGCGGCGAGCCGCGCCACGATCCCGTCCCGTTCGACACGCCGGGCCAGCCAGGCGGCCAGCTCATCGAGCCGGCGCAGACCTGTCAGGCTGCGCGCGGGCGGATCGAGTTCCGGGTCGAGCTCGTGCAGGTGCCAGCGCAGCCGGTTGATCGCCCGGGTCCGTTCGTTGACCAGGTCCTCGCGGTGATCGACCAGCAACTTCACCTCCCGGGAGGCGTCGTCGTGCTCCGCGACGGGCAGGTCCGGTTCCCGCAGCGCCGCCCGCGCGATCGCCAACGCATCGATCGGGTCGGACTTCCCGCGAGTGCGCGCGCTGTCCCGAGCGCCGGCCATCAGCTTCGGCGAGACCCGCACCACCCGCTCACCCGCGGCGAGCAGGGCCCGTTCCAACCGGGTCGAGACATGCCGGCAGTCCTCCACCGCCCACACCCGCCCGTCGGGAAACTGACTGCGCGCCCACCGGACGAGCTGGCGGTGCCCGGCATCGGTGGCCCGAACCGTGCGCTCGCCCTGCCCCCGGCCGACCTCGTCGGTCGCGACGGTCGTGTGGGTGTCCTTGTGGACATCGACTCCCAGCATCACCACCATGGTGGCGTCACCTCTCAATTCTCGGAGAAGGGGACGGCTGGGCCGGCCGGCGGACACACCTCAGTGGGGGCGCTGCCACGCTCCTATCAAGTCACGCCGGTCGGCCCTGACCACTGATGACCGGCACAACGCATGCCTGCCAACCCGAAGGCAGCACCGACCGTAAGAGCCAGATCATCAGCGGTCAGAATCCCAACCACCGCAACAGCGGCGAGATCACCCTGACACTGACCTCACCGTATTCGGCCGGCGCACGGCGCGACCGTCACCAGAGGGTCGTGCCTCGTGCTCTCGTCCGCGCCGGAAGCGAGGGTGTGCAGCCGGGTGGCCCGCGATGGCCGGGTGTTCGTTCCACGACGGGAGTTCTACTCGCGGATGAGTTCGAGTCCCTCGTGCTGCTCGTAGTCGGCGAAATCCTTCACGTTGAAGGTGGCGAGCGGGATCTCGCGGACGAGGCAGCAGGCGGCGATCCACGTGTCGTTGGCCGGTCGTGGTCGCCCGCGCAATTGGGCGTGGGCCTGGAGCTCGCCCCAGCGGTTGGCCACGCGCTGGTCGTAGGGGAGGACGACGAGTCCGGCGAGGAAGGTGCGCATGGTGGCCAGGCTCCGCGGCCCCCAGCGGCGGACGAGCGTCCACTTCGTGAGCTCGCCGAGGGTGACGAAGGTGATAGCCGGAACGTGGCCGGCGAGCTGTGCGGAGAGGCCGTCCGAGGCCCGGCGACGGAGAACCGCTGAGGCGACGTCGGTGTCGAGGACGACGAGACTCACCCGATGTCGGCCCGCCGGGAAGCGTAGAGGTCGGCGAGGAACGCGTCGTGCTCGTCGTCGGACTCGAACGGATCGATGTCGGCGGCCAGATCGGCCACGGACGTGA
>JAPLAT010000529.1 GCA_026393175.1 Pseudonocardiales bacterium | reverse complement strand
TCGCGGCCTTGCGGAAGGTGTAGTCGGTTCCGTACTTCATGTACGGCTCGTGGTACTGCGGCTCCCAGGAGAGTTCCTGGATCTTCTGGTGAGCCTTGGCCAAACTCTGCCGACTCAACGTCGTCTCCTCACGGTGGTGGTGTTCCGCGTTGCCGACACGAGCGCGGGCGTCTCGGCACCGGAGGTGAACGCGGAGGTCGTCGCTCCGGGGGTTCGCGGGCCCCGGCCCGTCTCGCTCCGTGCCACGGATCACACATGGCTCGCCGCGCGGGCGCGGTCTCAATATGAGATTCTCTGTGGTCGCCGATCGATACCTACCGCTCGTCGCAACACGCCTGTACCGTTCGGCCCGGCACAGCCTGCCGCCGCGGACCAGAGCAGCTCCGAGAAGGGCAACCGGTTGAACCGTTCGGACCAGCGTGCGCACCAGCTACAGGCGCATTCGGCAGCGACCCCGGACCGCCGGGCGCAGGCACGCCCGCCGTCCGACCCCGGGTCCGACCGGCTCGCCCAGGCCCGCATCGCGTTCCTCGTCGACGACCCCGTCGAGGACGGCGTCGTCCGGGAGCCGATCCTCGCGTCGTGGACGCGGTCCAAGCACTTCGAGGTCGCCGCGGACCACCTGGAGATGCCCTACGAGCCCGACCTCGCGCTCGACACCCTGCTCGCCCGCACCGCGGCCCCCGTGGTCCGCGAGGTGGCCGAGCAGCTGGTCAACGAGCCGGTGAGCCTCATCCTCACCGACGGCGACGGCGTGGTGCTCGACCGGCGCACCGGGGACACCCGGCTCAACCGCGGGCTCGACGGCATCAACCTCGCCCCCGGCTTCAGCTACGCCGAGCGGCACGTCGGCACGAACGGCATCGGCACGGCGCTGGAGGGCCGCGTGCCGGCCCGGGTGTTCGGCCACGAGCACTTCGCCGAGCACCTCGAGGAGTTCGCCTGCGCCGGTGCGCCGGTGCGGCACCCGGTCACCGGCAAGGTGCTCGGCGTCGTCGACCTGACCTGCTGGCGCGGCGACGCCAACATGATGATGGTGACGATCGCGTCCAGCGTCGCGAAGCGCATCGAGGAACTGCTGCTCGAGCAGTCCGGGCGCCGCGAGCTGACGCTGCTGCACGACTACCTCACCGCCTGCCGGCGCGGGCGCGGCGCGGTCTTCGCGCTGTCCGAGGACCTGCTGATGATGAACGACCGGGCCCGCGAGCTGTTCGACCCCGCCGACCAGGGGCCGCTGCTGGCCGAGGCCGGGGCCGCGCTCGCCGCGGGCCGCGCCCACCCGCTGCTGGTGGACCTGCCCAGCGGCAGCACCGCGCGCGTGCTGTGCCGGCCGAGCTGGACCGACGGCGAGGGCAGCGGCGGCGTCGTGCACGTGCAGCTGATCGCGGACGGCACCGCGCCGGCCCGGGTCGCCCCGGCCGCACCGGTGCTGCCGGCCGCCGTCGGCTCGGCCCCGCTGTGGACGAAGTGCTGCCAGGCCGTCGACCGGCACTTCCGGGCCCGCGAGTGGCTGGTGCTGGAGGGCGAGCCGGGCACCGGCAAGACCACCATCGCCCGCGCCACCCATCAGGGCCGCACCCCCGCCGCGCACCTGCGCGTCTTCGACGCGGCGCACGCCGGGCCGCGGTGGATGGCCGAGCTCGTCGAGGAGCTGGAGAACAGCAACGGCGGCACGCTGGTGCTCACCCACGTCGACCGCCTCGACGCCGACACCGTGCTCGCCCTGTCCGACGCGCTGGACCCGCTGCGCGAGTCCGTCGACTCCGAGCGGCCCTGGGTGGTCGCCACGGTCGACAGCGGCGCGGGCGACCCCACCAGCGGGGCGGGCGCGGCCTGGCGGGAGCTGCTGGCGCACTTCCCCAGCACCGTCGAGGTGCCCCCGCTGCGCCACCACGTCGAGGACGTCGCCGAGCTCGTGCCCTACCTGCTGGCCCGGCTCACCCGCGGCACCGAGCTCACCTGCTCCGCCGAGGCGATGCGGGTGCTCATGCGCAACCGCTGGCCGGGCAACGTCGAGCAGCTCTACCAGGTGCTGCGCAAGATCGTCACGAAGCGGCGCACCGGCGTCGTCACGGCGGCGGACCTGCCCGCCGAGTGCCGGGCCGTCACCCGCCGGGTGCTCACCCCGCTCGAGGCGATCGAGTGCGACGCGATCGTCGACGCGCTGGTGGACGCCTCGGGCAACAAGGCCGAGGCGGCCCGGCACCTGGGCATGTCCCGCGCCACGATCTACCGCAAGATCCGCGGCTACGGCATCTCGATGCCCACGTCCTGACGGCTGTCATCCCCCGGCGCTGACGGTCGGCACCGGCGCCGCCGGGCTCCCGGTGGCTAGGGTCGGGACGTGCTGGAGATCAAGGGGGTGTCGAAGCGGTTCGGTCCCGTCCGGGCGCTCGACGACGTGACGTTCGCCGTGCAGCCCGGGGAGGTCTTCGGGTTCGTGGGCAGCAACGGCGCCGGCAAGACCACGACGATGCGGATCGTGCTCGGCGTGCTGACGGCCGACGCGGGCGAGGTCCGCTGGAAGGGCGCCGCGGTCGACGCCGACCTGCGCCGCCGGATCGGCTACATGCCCGAGGAGCGCGGGCTCTACCCGAAGATGAAGGTGGGCGAGCAGCTCACCTACCTCGCCCGCCTGCACGGGCTCGGCCCCGCCGACGCGGCGGCGGCCGTCCGGCGCTGGACCGAGGTCCTCGGCGTCGGCCACCGGCTCCGCGACGAGGTGCAGAAGCTGTCGCTGGGCAACCAGCAGCGGGTGCAGCTCGCCGCCGCGCTCGTGCACGACCCGGAGGTGCTCGTCCTCGACGAGCCGTTCTCCGGGCTCGACCCGTCGGCGGTCGAGGTGATGAGCGGCGTGCTGCGCGACAAGGCCGCCGACGGGGTGCCGGTGATCTTCTCCAGCCACCAGCTGGAGCTGGTCGAGCGGTTGAGCGACCGGGTCGGGATCATCTCGGACGGCCGGATGGTGGCCGTCGGCTCGGTCGCCGAGCTGCGCGACCGCAGGCGGTCGACCGACATCGACGTCGTCGGACCCCCGGCGGGCTGGGCGGACGGGCTCCCCGGCGTGGCCGTCGTCCACTCCGCCGGAACCGCGTCCCGGATCCGCCTCCTCGACGGCACCGACGACCAGGACGTGCTGCGCGCCGCGCTCGCCGCCGGGCCCGTGCACGAGTTCCACCGCTGGAACCCCCCGCTGACGGCGCTCTACCGCGACGTCGTGCAGCCCGACGTCCCCGACGGCGACCCCACCGAGAGGCCCACGCGATGACCCCCCTCACCCCGGCCCAGGCCGTGCTGCTGGTGGCGCGGCGGGAGTTCACCACGCAGGTGCGCTCGCGCAGCTTCGCCATCGGCCTGATCGTCACGCTCGTGCTGTTCGGCGGGATCGGCGCGTTCAGCGCGTTCGTCGCGGACCAGTCGTCGTCGGCGACGCTCGGCGTCACGGCGGAGACCGCGCCGCTGGGCGAGGCGCTCACCGCCACCGCAGGGACCCAGGGCCTGGACCTCACGCTCGTCCCGGTCGAGGACGGTCCCGGCCGCGAGCAGGTCGACGCCGGTGACCTCGACGCCCTGCTCACCGGCTCGGCGGGCGGCTACGAGCTCCTCGGCCGTGACTCCGTCGACGCGACGGTGGAGTCGGTCGTCGGCACCGCCGTGCAGCAGCAGGTGCTCACCGAGGCGCTCGCCGGTGCGGGGGTGGACCCGGCCGCGCTCGCCGCCCGGTCCGACGTCGCGGTCGCGACCATCGTGCCGGAGGACCCGAACCGCGGGCAGCAGCTCGCCGTGGCCCTCGTCGGCACGGCGTTGCTGTTCTTCTCGGTCAGCGGGTACGGCCAGCTCGTCGCCACCGGCGTGGTGGAGGAGAAGCAGAGCCGGGTCGTCGAACTGCTGCTCTCGACGATCAAGCCGTGGCAGCTGCTGTCGGGCAAGGTGCTGGGGCTCGGCGCGGTCGGGCTGCTGCAGCTGGTGATCCTCGGGGCGATCGCCGTCGCCGCGGCGGCGGTGAGCGGGCTGCTGGCCGTGCCGGCCGCCGCCGCCGGCATGTTCGCCATGGTCGTGGTCTGGTACCTGCTCGGGTTCTTCCTGTTCGCCGCGCTCTACGCCGCACTCGGGTCGACGGTCTCGCGGCAGGAGGAGCTGGGCACGCTCGTCGCACCGATGATCTTCCTGCTGCTGATCCCCTTCATCATGGTGGTCAACCTCCTGCCGAACGACCCGCGCAACGGGCTGGCGGCGGTGCTGTCCTTCGTCCCGTTCTTCTCACAGACGATCATGCCCGCGCGCTACGCGCTCGGGGCGGCGCCGCTGTGGGAGGTGGGCGTGTCGGCCCTGATCGCCGTGGTCGCGATCGTCGTCGTGGTCCGCCTCGCCGGGCGGGTGTACGCGAACTCGATCCTGCGCACCGGGTCGCGCGTGGGCCTGGTCGAGGCCGTGCGCGGCTCCTAGCCCGCCCCGACCAGCTCCAGCGCGTACTCCGGGAAGAACGCGCCCGCCGCCGGGTCGCCCGCGTCGCAGTCCCCGTCGGACTCGCCGGGGGGCTTGACCCACAGCAGCGCGTCGACCAGCGGGATCCCGGGGTCCAGCGTCGGCGGCGTGCCGATCCGGCGGCCGGCGGGGTTGCACCACCGCGGGTCGCCGTCGGCGTTCTCCGGTGGGCGGCCACGGCCGTTGCGGCCGGTGTCCACCACGAACCGCACCCCGCCACCCAGCACCTCCGACAGCGCGGTGCCGTGCGCGACGCTCGCCTCGGTGGAGTAGAAGCTGCCGACGTTGAGGCCGAAGCCCGCCGCCGCCCGCACCCCGGAGCGCTCCAACGCGTCGGCCGTGCCGAGCAGGTCGGGCACGAAGCCCGGGTGGCCCGCGTCGAGGTAGACGGCGGCGCCCGCGGCGGTCAGCACGTCGACGGCGCCGGCCAGCAGCGCGTACCGGGCGTCGGCGCCGCGGCCCGCGCAGCCGGAGAGCTGTTCGGGGATCGCGCCGGGCTCGACCACGACGATCGCCCGCCGCCCGGCCAGGCCGGACGCCACCCGGCCGGTCCAGGCGCGGTACTCCGCGGCGTCGGCGGCGCCGCCGCCGTCCGGGTCGTCGCAGCGGCGGCCCGGCAGGAAGTCGGTGACGAGCAGCGGCACCGCGCCCGCCTCCTCCGCCCGGTCGACGTGGTCGGCGACCCGCGCCGTCACGTCCTCGGCGTCGGTCAGCCACAGCGCGACCGGCTGCTCGGCGATCTGCCGCAGGGCCGCGGCCTCCTCGGCCCGGCCCTCCTCCTTCCACGCCGTGACCTGCTGCGCGGCGGGCGACGCCGGGTCGACGAACAGCGGCCCGGCGACCGCGGCGGCGCGGACCGCCTCGGGCGACGGGGCGACGAGCGCCGCGACCGGCGGGGCGGCCGCCCGCGGGGCGGCCAGCGACAGCAGCGTCCCGGCCAGCGCGATGAGCAACGCCAGCCCGACGGCGGCCGGTCCCGGGCGCAACGGTGACGGCGGTCCGGTACCCGGACGGGGTCCGCCCCGCTGCCCGGGCAGCCGGTAGCCCCCGGCGCGGCGACGCGCGGCGCGACCGCCCCGCACCCGCGGGTCGGGGGCGAGCAGGAGGTCCAGATGGCGTCGCAGGTCAGCCGGCAGGGCGGGCGTCGGCGCGCCCCTCTCCCGCACCCCGCGCTCCGGCCGAGCCACCCGCTCTCCCCCTTCGGGCCCGAATCAGCGCGGCTAAGCTAACGCTCCGCTGTCGGGTTCTGCCCGGAAAGGGTGAATCGCTCCGCCGAACGGGCGGCGGAGGGCGGCGGGCGGCCGTCAGTCGCGGGTGCCGCGGGGCCGGTAGGCGGTGAAGCCCGCGGCCTCGGCCTCCTCGGCGGTGCGGAACCAGACCTCGGCCTTCGTGCGCCGGTAGTACGGGCTCGAGGGCGGGTGGAACAGCATCGACCCCGCGTTGCCCTTGATCGTGTACTCCGGCCCGGGTGCCTCCCCGTCCGGGCCGGGGGCGGCGGATCCGGGGCCGTGCGGG